>NZ_DBNGPQ010000019.1:0-107163 GCF_057122925.1 Umezawaea sp.
TTTCCGTTGTGGTGCTTGGCGGGGGCATACCCGACGGGGCAGTTCCCACACGTGCCGGAGATCACCGGACCGTCCTGGGGACGTCGTGGTCGCCTCGACCCGCCTTCGGACAGGGGTTACCCGGTTCCGCGGCGTTCCACACCGGGCGACGGCGAACGGGTACTCCGATCGGTGTGGATCCGCACCCTTCGGTGAGGTCGACGGCCCCGGCAGGTTTGACCGGCGCACGGCGGGGAACCCCGTTTCTTTCGGTGCTGCCGCCCGCCCGGAACGGGGCGGCCGTCCCGACCGTCCGATGAGCACGACGAACCGGCCTGCCGCTCTGGGGAGAGCGGTTCGGTGCGGGAACCACTGGGGGACGACGGGCGTGAGGTCGAAGTGCGATGACGGGATCTAGGGCTCACGTGGCGCGGATCGACGTGGACCTCCAGCGCCACGCGACGCCGCCGCTGGCCGCTCTGCGCGCGGACATCCGCGCGATGCTGGCCGACGAGGCCGTGGAGTGCGCGGAGGACGTCGAGCTGCTGGCCACCGAGCTGGTCACCAACGCCTACGACCACGGTTTCCGGCCGCTCTACGCGCGGCTGTGGACGCCGGACGCGGGCAAGCTGGTGCGCTTGGAGGTGGCCGACTCGGACCCGGTCAACCTCCCGGTGCTCGGGCTGTCCCGGTTCGGGGCGGAACGCGGTCGTGGGCTGGTGCTGGTGGACCAGCTGGCGCAGCGGTGGGGGAGCGCGGTGCGGTCGTGGGGGAAGACGATCTGGGCGGAGGTGGCCTGCGGGCCGTCGATCGCGTAGGTCGCGCTAGTCCCGCGTCAGGGCGGCCAGCGCCTCCCGCGTCGGCAGGAGCATCCCGCTGAGCCCCCGCGCGGTTCCCGGCGACTCCGCCGGGCCGTCGGTGACGCGCTGGTCCAGGACCGTGAACAGGTGCTGGGCGCGGGTGACCGCGTCGTGGAACCGCTCGTCCGGCTCCTGCACCCCGCCCAGCACGTCCGCCAGCGCGTCGAGCAGGTCGGCGTACTCCGCGCGCGACTCGTGGCCGGGGTAGTGGGCGACCTGTCCGGAGTCGGCGCTGGAGCGCACGGCCTCGGTGATCTGCACCAGGCGCGGCCAGGCTTCGCGGAGCCGGGCCTCGGCCGTGTCGGAGGTGCGGCGGTCGCGGCGACGGCGGCGCAGGTTCAGGCGGTCGGCCTCGTCGCTCCAGCCCACGGCCTCCTCGGCACCGCGGACCAGCCGTTCCGACCGCCGCATCCGCCGCACCCAGGCCTGCGGGTCGAGCGGTTCCTCGGTGTCGCGCAGCGCCTTCGCCAACGCGGTCAGCACCTCCCGCAGCTCGTGGACGAGGTCGGACGTCGCCGACCCGGCCCACCGCGAGTAGGTCGGGGGGAGGACGAGCGCGTTGACCACCGTCCCGATCACGGCACCGAGCGCGGTCTCCACCAGCCGGTCGAGCAGCAGCACGCCCTCCAGGGCGCCGCCGGTGGTGAGGACCAGCACCGCCGTGACGCCGAGCCACCGGCCGCCGGAGCCGTAGACCGACCAGCGGCCGAGCAGCGTGCCCACCAGCACCGCGACACCCAGCGCCGCGGACGCCTCCGGGATGATCCGGGACGCCAGGAACGCCACCAGCACCGCCGACGCCGTGGCGGCGAGGTGCTGCGCGGACCCCTTCACCGACCGGTACACGGTCGAGTCGATCATCAGCACGGCGGCGTACGGCGCGAGGAACGGCTGGGGCAGGCCGAGCACGCGGTCCGCGAGCAGCCAGGCGAGCACCGCCACCAGCGCGCACTTGCCCGCCTGCACCACCGCGTGGCGCGTCACCTCGCGGGGATGAGCACTCGGGGCGCGGAGTGCTTCACCCGCGCGCGCAGCCACACGAGCTGCCGGTCCGTGTCCTGCTCGCACGACTCCGCCACGTCCAGCAGCGCGCTGTCGCGCAGACCGCGGGCGGCGTGGGCCACGATCGTCCACGTCAGGTCCACGAAGGAGGCGAGCACGTAGACGTCCAGCAGGTCGCGCAGCAGACCGGGTCCGCCGTGGTGGGTGGTCGCCAGGCCGGGAGGACGCGCGTCGACGCCGTCGCGGTGGCCGTAGCGGGCCACGACCGGCGCCAGCCTCTCGACGTGGCGGTCGCTGGCGGCGGCGAGGCTCTCGCACGTGCGCGCGACGTCCGGCTCGACCGCGTCGTTCGTCGCGACGAGCCGGAAGGCGTCGGCGAGCGAGCGTTCGGCGGTGTCGAGCAGACCCACGTACGTCGCGAGGTGCACGGTTCACTCCTTGTCTCCCGGGAGGGTGGGCATACCCGTGTCGATCACCGCTGAAACGCCGATGTCCGGCGAACCTCGCGGTCGCCGGACATCGGGGAAGTCGTTTCAGGCGCTGAAGTTCCAGAACAGCAGGGCCGCCAAACCCAGTGCTGCCAGCAGGTTCACCACCGTCGCCGCGGCGAAGACGCCGACGGGCCGCCACCCCGCCCGGCGCAACGCGGACACGCGGAACTCCAGTCCGATCGAGACGAACGCGAGGATGAGGAACCACGTCCGCAGGTCGTTCACGACACCGATGGCGGCCTTGCCCTCCGCGGCGGGAACGGCGGCCAGGTAGACCGTCGCGATGACCGACGTGGCGAGGAAACCCAGCACGAACTTGGGGAAGCGCCGCCACAGCTGGCGCGCGACCGGCTCGGTCGACGCGGTGGTGCGCTCGACGCGCAGGGCGAAGTACGCGGTGAGGGCGACGGCGACGACGCCGAGCAGCGCGTTCTGCGTGACCTTCACGATCGTCGCGATCTGGAGCTGCTGCTCGCCCGCCAGCGCGCCCGCGGCCGTGACGGCGGCGGTGGTGTCGATGTTGCCGCCGATCCACGCGCCCGCGACCGCGGCGGGCAGGCCGATGAGCCCGGCCAGCCACGGCACCAGGAAGATCGACGGCAGCGCGAACACGATGACCAGGCTCGCGCTGTAGGCGAGCTGCTCCTTCTTCGCCTGCACCGCACCGGCCGCGGCGATGGCCGCGCTCACACCGCAGATCGCCACGGCCGACGCGAGCAGTGCCCGCAGCTTGTCGTCCAGGCCCGCGCGCCCGCCGAGCCACCAGGCGAAGCCGAACACGATGGAGATCAGCAGCACCGACTGGGCCAGCGCCGGACCGGCGGCCTGGGCGATGACGGACAGGTTGATCGACGCGCCCAGCAGCACCAGGCCGGTCTTGATGAAGAACTCGGTGCGGAAACCGCCGGAGAGCCGGTCGCGGAGGCCGGTCGCGCCCAGGACCGCGTTGCCCAGCAGCCCCAGCAGGATCGCGTAGACCGGGTACTCCACCGCCGCGCCGACGCCCTCCAGGCCGGTGCCCTCCGTCCACGTCGGCACCGCCTTGGACAGCAGGCGCACGACGGCGGACAGCCCGAGCACCGCGACGACGCCGAGCAGCGCCCACAGCAGCGGGGATCTGCGGGTCGTGCCCGTCGACGCCGTCATCACGGCACCAGCCCGGTCGGGATCACGCCGAGCAGGGCGAGCGCGACCAGTACCAGGCCGACGACGACCGCCAGCCAGTCCTCGTCGAGCCTCCGGGTGGGTGGAGGGGACGCGGTCGGGTCCCCGGAGTTCTGCTGTGCCATCGGGTTCTCCCCGTGCGGGTGGTCGGTGCAGCGGCGAACCTAGCGACGGAGGGCCGTGCGGTGGAGAGTAAGATCGACTGTCCCACCAGGTGAAATCCCGCCCGAAGAATCCACTGTGGACCCGGTCGGTTTCCGGTACGGGGTCCACTGGGTGGAACGCGGAACAGGAGCGACGGCCCGTCGTTGGCATGGGTGGACGGTGTGGCACGACGACGGACGGAGACGGTGATGGGCGCGCGGCTGTTCGCGGACGAGTGGAGGGACTGGAAGGCCGAGCGGGAGAGGGACCTGGCCGACCCGCACGGCTGGTTGGCCCTGGTGTCGCTGGACTGGCTGGACGACACCCCGAGGCGCTACGGGGACGTGCCCGGCCTGTGGTGGCAGGACGCGGAGGCCGCCTACCTCGCCCCCCAGGGGGCCGACCTGGTCCACGAGGGCGAACCCGTCGTCGGCGTGCGCCGCTTCGCGCTCGTCAACAGCGGCGCGGGAACGCGGGTGTCGGCGGGCGACGTGGAGGTCGAGGTGGCCAACCGGTCCGGCTACCTGGTGCGGGTGCACGACCCGAAGGCGCCGGTGCTGCGGGACTTCCGCGGCGTGCCGTCGTACGAGCCGGACCCGGACTGGGTGCTGCGGGGGCGGTTCGAGCCGTTCGACGAGCCCCGCCCCACCACGGTGGGCGCGGTCGTCGCGGGCCTGAGCCACGTGTACACCGCGCCCGGCGTGGTGCGGTTCACCCACGGCGGCGTCGAGCACGCGCTGACCGCGTTCAACGGCAAGGCGGGCGGGCTCAGCATCCTGTTCACCGACGCCACCAGCGGGGTCACGACGTACGCGGCGAACCGGTCGATCGGCGTGGGGGCGCCGGACGAGGACGGCGGGGTGGTGCTCGACTTCAACCGGGCGGTCAACCTGCCGTGCGCGTTCACCGACTTCGCCACGTGCCCGCTGCCGCCCGAGGGCAACCGGCTCCCGTTCGCCGTGGAGGCGGGCGAGAAGCTGCCCCACGAGCGCTCCTGACGGCCGCCGGGTGGCGCGGACCGCGCCACCCGGCGAGCGGTCAGCCGACGGTGCGGGCCCAGTCCGCGACCACCCGGTGGTAGGTCGGGGCGTTCGGCGCGTAGTTGATCGAGTGCCCGTAGCCGTCGAGCACGTAGGCCTGCAACCGGGCCGCCTCGGCGAAGAACGGGGCCTCCGAGGCGCGCAGCGCGGCGGCCGACGAGCAGTCGCTGCCCAGCGGCCGACCGCAGAAGTGCGTGTCGCCGTCGCCGACGACGACCAGCACCGGCACGCTGATCCGCTGGGTGAACGGGATCAGCACGTTGGTCAGCAGGAGCGTGTCCACGGCCTCGGTGGCCGCGAAGACGTCCTTGGTGGCCTCGTCGTGGGCCATCGCGTCCGAGACCTCCGGGCCGGGGCTGTGGAACGCCCGGTAGCGCGTGCCGGGGGCGGTCGTCAGGTAGCCGAGGTCGAGCGTCGTCCCGAGGAACTTCAGGTCCAGCGCCGCCGGGATCATGTTCGCCAGCACCGGGACCACGGTCACCAGGTTCATCCGGTGCGTCATGCCGGTGACGATCACGCCGTCGACGTCCTGGTAGGTGCCGGCCTCGATCATCGCCATCGCCGCGCCGATGGAGTGGCCGCCGATGAACACCGTCGTGAACCGCGGCCGGAGCGTCCGCACCACCTGGTGCACGGCGGAGGCCTGGGCGCTCGCGGTGACGAGCGCGCTGAGGGGCTTGGAGCTGCGCCCGGTGCCGAGCCGGTCCACGGCCAGCGTCGCGTACCCGGCGTCGTTCATGCTCCGGCGGTACGACCGGGTCTGGGGTGCGTACTCGACGTCCCAGTACGACCCGTTGTAGGTGCCGCCGGGGATGAGCACCTGCACCGCGGTCGCGCCGAGCGGCGTGCACAGCTTGCCGAACACGCTCTGCGCCGTGCCCGCGACCGTGACCGGAACACGCACCTCCTCGCACGTGACGGGCGCCGCGCCCGCCGGGAGGGCGGGCGCGGCGAGGCACGTCCCGGCGGTGAGCAGCACGCCGACGCACAACCGGCGGAAGAACAGCGAACGCACGGAGAACAACCTCCAACTAGTGACGGGGAACTGCTTTCATCGCCAGCCCGACGGGATAGGCGGCGGAGGTGAACTTCACGCGAACCGGCTGTCCCGGTACCGGCACCAATCGCCATTTCGCGAGCACGGTGGCCACGGTGATGACGATCTCGGTTTGCGCGAACACGTTCCCGACGCACTGGCGCGTGCCCGCGCCGAATGGAATAAAAGCGCCTTTCGGCACGTCGCGGGAACGCTCGGGTGACCACCGGTCCGGATCGAACCGCTCGGGGTCGGGATGGGAATCGGGGTCGAAGTGCAGCGCGTGCGGACTCACGATCACCTCGGCGCCCTCGGGAATGCGCACACCGCCGATGTCGACGGCCGCGGTGGCGCGGCGCATCAGGAACCAGATCGGGTACATCCGCAGGACCTCGTCGACCACCCGGCGGGTGTGCACCAGGTGCGCGACGTCGTCGGCGGACACCGGGCGGCCCCCCAGCACCTCGTCGACCTCGGCGAGCAGTCGCCGCTCGACCTCGGGGTGGCGGGCGATCTCGTGGAAGACCCACGACAGGGCCAGCGCCGTCGTCTCGATCCCGGCGGTGAGCAGCGTCAGGACCTCGTCGTAGGTCTGCTGGTCGGTCATGCCGGAGCCCGCGTCGTCCTGGGCGAGGAGCAGCATCGACAGCACGTCGCCGTGGTCCCGGCCGTCGGCGCGCCTGCTCGCGACCAGGTCGAGCACGATCGCGCGCATCCGCGCGACCGCCCGGTCGAACTCCCGGTTGGCCGGGATGGGCAGCCGCTCCAGGAAACCGGGGGACAGCGCGCGGACCATGCCCTGCTTGATCACCACGAAGATGGAGCGGCGGATCTCGTCGACCGCGCGCAGGCCCACCTCGGTGGAGAACAGCGCCTCGCCGACTACCGTGACCGCCAGGGCCTGCATGTCCTCCTCGACCAGGCGCACCTCGCCCGGCGTCCACGACCCGATCAGGTCCGAGGCCGCGGCGACCATGGTCGCCGCGTAGCCCGCGATCCGCTCGCGGTGGAACGCGGGCAGGACGAGCTTGCGCTGCCTGCGGTGGAACGGGCCGTTCGACAGCACGAGCCCGTTGCCGAGGTAGGGGCGGAACTTGTCGAACATCGCGCCCTTGCGAAAATTGGCACCACGGGTCACCAGCACCTCGTGAACCAGTTCCGGGCTGGTCACGAAATACGTTTCCATCGGACCGAGGAATAATCGAACGACCTCGCCCTCGGCGCGCAGCGACGAGGTGAAGCGGAACCGCTGCCTGAGCATCGACGGTGTGTGTCCGACGAAAGGCCAGCGGCCGTGAGCCACCGGGACGGACATCATCGCTCCTCGAAGGGAAGGCGAATGGAGTCGCTCACCCTAGGGGCTATTCGGCGGAAACGCACAGCACCCGATCGGGTGGCTTTCCTTCACACCGTTGCCGGGGCTCCACATCGGGTGTTCGGGGGCTAGGATCGTCGCTCCAGCAGCCGAATGAGGTGCGACCGTGGCACGGCAAAGGGACTGGGTTCCCCAGGACATCGACATTTCCGTTCCGAGCATGGCGAGGACCTACGACTACATCCTCGGGGGTGGGCACAACTTCGCGGTCGACCGCGCGGTCGGTGTCCAGATCGAGCGGATCATGCCGGGACTGAGGCAGGCGGCCAGGGTGAACCGGGCGTTCCTCGGGCGGGCGGTGCGCTTCATGGTGGACAGGGGTGTCCGGCAGTTCCTGGACATCGGGTCCGGCATCCCGACGGTGAACAACGTGCACGAGGTCGCGCAGTCGCGGGACCCGGAGTGCCGGGTCGTCTACGTGGACCGCGACCCCGTCGCGGTGGCGCACAGCGAGCTGATGCTCTCCGGCAACGACCGCGCCGCGGTCGTGCACGCCGACATGCGCGACCCGGAGGGCATCCTGGACAGCCCCGAGGTCCGGCGCCTGCTGGACCTCGACCAGCCGGTCGGCCTGCTCATGCTGCTGATGCTGCACTGGGTCGACGACGAGTCCGACCCGCCCGGCCTGCTGGCCCGCTACCGCGCCGCGCTCGCGCCCGGCAGCCACCTGGCCGTCACGCACGCTTCCGGCGACCACCAGGGGGACGAGGTGACCGACGCGACCGAGGTGATCAGGCGCAGCAGGAGCCAGGACCAGATGAACCTGCGCACGCGCGCCGAGATCGGCGAGCTGCTCACCGGGTTCGACCTGCTGGAGCCGGGTCTGGTCGGCTGCGGCGAGTGGCGTCCGGAGGGCCCCGCGGACATCTCCGACTCGCCGGACATGAACATGCTGGTCTACGCGGCCGTTGGGGTGAAGTCCGCTCCCTAGCGCAGGGTCACCGAATCGGTATTTTTCTCACGATCGTGTGGTCGGGCTTCACGCTCTCGGTCGAATGGTGGAAGACGGCCAGTGGGTAAACTCCCCGCGCACCCCGACATCCGAGTAGGCCAACGACCATGTCCAACCCAGGCCGGAATCCGGACTCCCCGCAGCCGCAGCCCGATCCGCCGCGCAGGCGCCGGGCGCTCGCCCGCAAGTGGACCTACCTCCTCAGCGGCGTCGTCGTCGTACCGCTGACCGCGGAGGAGCTGGACCGCGAGCTGAGCGAGCAGTTGGACGCGGTGTGCGACGGGCTCGGGCCGGGGCCGTTCGACCCCGCGGTGCTCGAACGCGTCGGCGAACGGCTCGCCGACCTGGGCTACGTCGGCGAACCGGGTCTGCGCTGCACGCTGGACGTCCTCGGCAAGGGCCTGCTGTCGCTGTCGGAGTTCCACCCCGTCGAGGCGAACGCCGAGCGGATCGTGCTCGGGCTCGGCGCGCTGGCGGTCGGCTTCCTCGCCGCCAACCAGCGGGCCGTGATCGAGCAGCAGGAGAGCATGCAGCTCTCGCTGTTCAAGGCGGTCCGGGACGCGAAGACGAACCTGCGCGAGAGCGAGGCGCGCTTCGACGAGGTGGCCACGTCCTCGACGAGCGGCATCATGATCATCAGCCTGGACGGCCAGCTCGTGCGCGCGAACGCCGCCATCGGCGAGATCCTCGGGTACCTCCCGGCCGAGCTGACCGGCACCACGCTCTTCGACCTCGTGCACCCCGATTCCGCGGACGTCCTGCGCGACGCGATGCGGCAGCTGCTCGACGGCACCGAGACGCGGATCCGCCAGTCGCAGCGCCTGCTCCGCAAGAACGGCGACACGGCCAGGATCTCGCTGACCACCTCGCTGCTGCGCGGCCCGGACGACGAGCCGAACCACCTCGTGATCGTGGTCGAGGACGGCACCGAGCTGATGCTGCTCCAGGGCGAGCTGAAGCGGCAGGTGCTGCACGACGTGCTGACCGGCCTGCCGAACCGGCAGTACTTCGGCAGCAACCTGGAGGCCGCGCTGCGGCGGGCCGACCCGGAGTTCGGCGTCACCCTGCTGCACCTCGACCTCGACGCGTTCGGCATGGTGTGCAACAGCCTCGGCAGGCAGACCGGTGACCGGCTGCTGGTCCACGTCGCCCAGTGCCTGAAGGTGGTGCTGGCGGGGGAGAAGGCCATGATCGCCCGGTTCGACGGCGACGAGTTCGGCGTCCTGCTGGAGAACTCGGCCACGACCCCGGACGTCGCCACCATCGTGGCGGGCATCAACGCCGAACTCGCCGAACCGACCTTCGTGGACGGTCGCGGGCTCGCGGTGTCGGTGAGCGTCGGCGTGGTGCACCGCCCGTCGCCGGACCTCGACCCCACGGATCTGCTGCGCGCGGCCGACCTCGCGCTGCGCCGCGCCAAGACCAGGCGCGGCCAGTGGGAGCTCTACCACCCAGACCAGGACGCGCGGGACCGCGAGGAGCAGGCGCTCGCGGTGTCGATGCCGGGCGCGTGGGAGCAGGGCGAGGTCGTCGCGGTCTACCGGCCCGTGGCGCGGCTCGCGGACGGCGCGACCGCGGGCGTCGAGGCGCTGCTGCGCTGGTTCCACCCCGACCTCGGCCCGCTGGACCACGAGCGCTGCGCGGACCTGGCCGAGCAGACCGGCCTGATCCTGCCGCTGGGGGAGTGGCTGCTGCGCGTGTCGAGCGGCCAGGCCGTGTGGTGGAAGAACGTGCCGCTCGTCGTCGGCCTCACCGGGTACCAGTCCGCCGACGCCGACCTGTCGACCCGCGTGGTCCGCGTGCTCAGGGAGACCGGGCTGCGGCCGGGGCAGTTGACCATCGGGATGCCCGTGCGGGCGCTGCGCGTGCCCGAGGCGGCGGACAACTTCGGCGTGCTCGCCGACATGGGCGTGGCGACGATGCTCGACGGCTTCGGCGGTGGTGCGGACGACCTGGCGCTGTTGGGGGAGTTGCCGGTGCGGTCGGTGCGGCTCGCGTCGTCACCGTTCGCGACCGAGTTGGCGGCGTTGGTGCACGGTGTGGGCGCGTCGGTCCTCGTCGGTGGTGTCAACGGCGAGGAGCAGGCGGAGTCGTGGCGCTCCGCGGGCGCCGACCTGGCGTCGGGCGACCTGTTCGGCGCTGCTCGACCGCCCGGCGACCTGAGCTTCTGACCTGTGCGAACCGGCGTGGAGCCACCCTCCACGCCGGTCCCCCACGAGGCGGAGACGGGAATTGAACCCGTGTAGCAGGCTTTGCAGGCCTGTGCCTCAACCACTCGGCCACTCCGCCGGACCCGATCACGCCCCGCGACCGTAGCCCCCCGGTCCGGCGGTGGCCACGACGTCCACTGGACGGGATTCGGCTTGCCCTGTCCGCTTCGTCCGATCAGACAAATTTGTGTGCGGTGCTGTTGTTCTCTGTTGAAACATGTTAGTAATCGAGCTGTTTTCTGTGAGGTGACTCACGGCCTGGCCGCCAGGAAGGGAAGCTCGATGCCTCGACCACACCTGCGGGCGCTCACGTTGGCGCTGCTGCTGGTCCTCTCCGTGGTCACGCCGACAGGCGTGGCCGCGGCGGGCGCCCCCGAACCCGCTGCCGTCGTGCACGGGTTGAAGGGCGAGTACTACCGGATGTCCGCTCCAGGAGCTCGCGACTTCGCCCAGCTCGGCGGCGTGATGCTCGACCCCAACATCGACCTGCCGGGTCTCGCGGGCACCTTCGCGTCCCTGACCGGTCAGTCCGAGCACACCACCGCCCGCTGGACCGGCAAGCTCACCGCGCCGACCACCGGCGACTACACGTTCCACCTCATCGGCGACAACGGCTTCCGGTTCTTCCTGGACGGGCAGCCGGTCATCGACCACTGGGTCGGCGACTGGGACGTCGAGCAGCACAGCGGGCCGGTGCGCCTCGTCGCCGGTGAGGCCCACGACTTCAAGCTGGAACTGTTCCAGGACATCGGCGGCGCGAACGCGTTCCTCCGCTGGTCCACGCCGCAGCTGGCGAAGGAGATCGTGCCCGAGTCGGCGTTCACGCCGCCGGACGGCTTCCAGGTGTTCCCGGTCGAGCCCAGCGTCGCCGAGGACGGCCTGAAGGTCGTCGCGGACTTCGAGCAGCCGATCACCGACCTGGGCCAGGCCGCCGCGCACCTGGGCGTCGAGGTCGACACGACCCCGTTCCCGGTGTCGAAGGTCGCCGTGGACCGGCGCGACAGGTCCAAGCTCGTGATCACCCTGTCCCAGCCGGTGCAGAAGGGGCAGCGGGTCAAGTTCTCCTACGACGGCACCGGCGGCCTCGTGGTCGGCGGCGAGACCGTGCCGCAGATCATCCGGTCGGCGGCCAACGCCTCGAAGCACCGGCTGACCACCGAGTGGGGCGACAAGCTCGACAAGAACAACCCGCTGCCCGAGTACCCGCGGCCGCAGCAGGTCCGCGACGACTGGCTGAACCTCAACGGCCAGTGGGAGTTCGCGGGCGCGAAGGAGGGGGAGCTGCCGGTCTTCGGCAAGACCCTCGCCGAGAGGATCACCGTGCCGTTCCCGGTGGAGTCCCAGCTCTCCGGGCTGGAACGCCACGAGGACCACATGTTCTACCGCAAGCTCGTCAGCGTGCCGCGCGACTGGAAGATCGGGTCGGGGCAGCGGCTGAAGCTGAACTTCGGCGCGGTGGACCACCACGCGCGGGTCTTCGTGAACGGCAAGCAGGTCGCCGAGCACTTCGGCGGCTACAGCGCGTTCACCGCCGACATCACCGACGCGCTCAAGGGTTCCGGCAAGCAGGAGATCGTCGTCGCGGTCACCGACACCACCGGCCCCAACCAGCCGATCGGCAAGCAGTCGCGCAACCCCGGCGGCATCGTCTACACGCAGAACTCCGGCATCTGGCAGACCGTGTGGCTGGAGCCCGTCCCGGACGTGGCGATCGACTCGGTCGTCACCACGCCCGACCTGGCGAAGAGCGCGCTCCAGGTGCGGGTGACGTCGGCGTCCTCCACCGCGAAGGTCACCGCGACCGCCCGTGACGCCAAGGGCCGCAAGGTCGGCACCGTCAGCGGCACGGCCAACCAGCAGCTCACGCTGAAGATCGACAAGCCCCGCCTGTGGAGCCCGGACGACCCGTACCTCTACGACCTGGACGTCGAGCTGAGCCAGGGCCGCAGCAAGGACGAGGTCGAGAGCTACTTCGGGATGCGCTCCATCGCCGTGCAGAACGTGGGCGGCTTCCCGAAGCTCGTCCTCAACGGCAACCCGGTGTTCTCGCTCTCCATGCTGGACCAGGGCTTCTTCCCCGACGGCCTGTACACGGCGCCGAGCGACGAGGCGCTGCGCTGGGACCTCAAGGCCCAGAAGGACCTCGGTTTCAACGCGGTCCGCAAGCACATCAAGATCGAGCCCGCCCGCTGGTACAAGCACGCCGACGAGCTGGGTCTGCTGGTGTGGCAGGACTTCGTGTCCGGCGACTACACCACCCCCGAGGGCCAGCAGGCGTTCCTCACCGAGGGCGACCGGGCGATGGAGCAGCTGCACAACTTCCCGTCGATCATCGGCTGGATCGTGTTCAACGAGGGCTGGGGCGAGTGGAACCGCGAGGAGACCGGCCGGATCGCCGAGCGCGTGAAGGCGACCGACCCGTCGCGGATCGTCAACGCCCACAGCGGCGTGAACTGCTGCAACTCCAAGGGTGACTCCGGCAAGGGCGAGGTCATCGACCACCACGACTACAACAACACCGACCCGGCGTTCCCGGACGCGACCCGCGTCGCGATGGACGGCGAGCACGGCGGCTTCACCCTCCGCACCCCCGGCCACATGTGGCCCGGACCGCCCGCCGCGATCTACAGCGGGGTCAAGGACAAGGCGGCGCTGACGGCGAAGTACGTCGACAACACCGCCACCTTCTACCTCGAAGCGGCGGGCGCGGAGCTGTCCGGCTCGGTCTACACCCAGGTGACCGACCTGGAGACCGAGCTGAACGGCCTGTGGACCTACGACCGCCGCGAGATCAAGGTCGACCCCGGCCCGGTCCGCGACATCAACCGCAAGGTCATCAAGGCGGGGGCGGAGGCGGGCAAGGACGCCACGTTCCCCGGCAAGGGCGACTGGCCGCTGGACGAGAACAAGGGCACCACGTCGGTCGACCTCAGCGGAGGCCGCAGCCCGCTCACGCTCCAGGGCGGCACCACCTGGGCGCCCGGCGTCAAGGGGTCGGCGCTCAAGTTCGACGGCGTCGACGACTCCGCCGAGACCGCCGCGCCCGTCCTGGACACCGCGAAGGACTACACCGTCGCGGCGTGGGTGACGCTGGACGAGCTACCCGGCAACTACGCCACCGCCGTGAGCCAGGACGGCAGGCGCCAGGAGAGCCCCTTCTACCTCCAGTACGGCCAGGGGGCCTTCGCGTTCAGCACGCCGGGCGGCAACCGCGCCCGGCTCGTCACGACGCCGGAGCTCAACCGCTGGTACCACCTGGTCGGCGTCCGCGACCACGCCACCGGTGAGGTCCGGCTCTACGTGGACGGCCAGAAGGTCGCCACCAACCCGGCGGGTCCGGACGTCACCAGCACCGGCCCGCTCGCCGTCGGCCGCGCGAAGTTCGCGGGCACCAAGGGCGACTACTGGTCCGGCTCGATCGACGCCGTGCACGCCTACGACCGCGTGCTCACCGACCAGGAGGTGACCGCCCTCTACACGGCCGAACGCGGCTGATCGACGAGAACCCGGCCGGGCGGTGGTCCTCCACCGCCCGGCCGAGCCGTGCCGGTGGTCAGGAGCCGCCGTGGAAGGTGACCGTGAACCCCCGGCAGGAGGCGCACTGGAACACGGTCTGGTTGCCGGGCTCGGTGTCGTGCCCGGACCACGCGTAGGCCCTGGGGCACCGGGCCTTGACCGCGTCGCTGTAGTTCGTCGGCGCGTCCCGGTTCGGGCTGACGCAGTTGATCCGGGAGCCGTCGGGCGCGTAGCGGACGTGCTCGGGCGGGCAGAAGGGCAGGACGTCGGTCGTGCAGCCCGCCGAGGCGCAGGAGTTCGAGCCCGGTGGCACGGTCGCTCCCACGGCCTCGATGGTGATCGGCAGGGAGAACGCGTTGACGTGGCTGACGTTGTACCAGGGGGCGAGGCCGTCGCGGGTGTCGAAGTTGAACTCGGCGAGGCTCGCGGGCTGTTCGCCGGTGGTGCAGCGGTCGGCCTGGACGCCGCAGTCGCCGACGGTGCAGCGGAAGTCGCGCCCGGACGTGCCGGTGCACCCCTGCCTGGCGAAGAACTTCCCGCGCCAGTGCCCCGGAGCCGCCGACTCCGGGACCGTGACCGTCGCCGACCGCCCGTTCGCCAGCACCGGCAGGGAGGTGAGGTTCACGGACCCGTCGGCGTTGACCGTGCTGCCCACCCACACGGTCCGCCCCGACCGGTTGACGAAGGTGACGGTGTGGTCGGCCGCGGCGCCCGCCGTGCCCGTGGTCAGCGCCGACGCCGTCACCAGCAGTGCGAGCAGGACCCGCGCGACCCTAGTGGACATCGTGGTTCCTCTCCGTTCTCCAGGGGATCGGGGTGTCATCGGCGCACGAACGACCACGTCACCGGGATGGTGCCCAGACCGGTGTCGGCCAGCGAGGAGAACGCGGGCGCGCTGAGGTCGACGTGCGTGCTGCCGCAGCCCGCGCACTTGTCCCTGACCGGCGCGGTGACGGTGCGGCCGTTGTGGGTGACCTGGACGGACACGCCGCGGCACAGCGGGTCGTCGTTGGGGTTCGCCGAGGTCCAGTACGCGGCGGGCACGGCGACCAGCAGCTCGGTCCTGGCGTCGATCGGCGTGCCGCAGGCGCCGAAGCCCACGGCGTCGTAGTAGGTGCTCCTGCCGTTGATCGGCTGGTCGAACGGGATGTCGGCCCAGGCGGTGCCGACGGTGGCCAGGGAAAGCGCGACGCCCGCGGCGAGCAGGCCGAACGACTTGGTGGTTCTCCGCATTCCGACTCCTTTTCCCGCACGATCCGGAAGAAGTCATCATCGCAGCTCTTCCGGGTGGAGAACCCTGTGGTTCACCCGTAAAGAAGCGCGGCGCGGGCGGCGGACCCGAATTGTCCGGACAGGATGTGTCTACGCTATTGACAGCGCTCCGCCCCCACTGCTTCCGGCGCGTTCTGGTCCATTCGGTGGTGCGCAGGGGTGCGACTGGGCGGCCCGTCGCGGCCGTGCGGGACCGGAGTTCCGGACGAGTGCGATTCGCGCGGGGATTAATCGGGTGCGTTCGCGCGCTCCGGTGCGCCACACTGCCCGGACCACCCGTTTTCTGTGGGGGAAGGAGGGATGGGTGTCCGATCCCGTGTCGTCGCACTGGATTCTCACGCACAAGAGCGAATCGCAGATCCGGGCCGAGGAGGAGTCGGCGGGGCGCTTGGCCGCCGCGTTGGCGCAGCCCTTTCGGCGCGTTCACCGGGCGCTGACCAGGGTTTTTCGCCGTCCGCGCGACTGAGGTCGACGCTCGGCGGGAAAATGGCGTGCGTTCTTTTGTCGAATGGGCTAGGAGTGGTGCCGCGGGGAGTTCGAACGCTCCCCGCGGCACCATTGTCGACTCAGGCGGAGAACGGTGCTCGGTCGATTCCGCAGGTCGCCCCGACAGCGGGCAGCGTGCCCGAGATCAGGTAGTTCCGCTTGGCCGTTTCCGCGCACGCGCTGCGCACGAACATGGTGCTGTGGCCGGAGCCCTCGACGGTGAGGACGCGGGTCCTGGCGAGTTCCGCCGCGCCGTCCAGCGCCCCGTGCAGCGGGGTGGACGGGTCGAAGCGGCTGTTGATCACCAGGATCGGCGCCGCCGTCCAGCGGTTCCACGGGCCGGTGTAGCGGTCGGCGTCCTGGTGGCGCCAGGTCGCGCAGGCCATCATGTCGAACACCGCGATGCGGCCCCAGTACGGCACCCGCAGCTCCTCCGAGGCGCCGTAGGCGGTGTAGGCGGCCGTGCCGCGCGGGAACGCGCTGTCGGAGCACTGGATCGCGTTGAACGCCTCGGTGCGGTTGGTGATGTAGGGCTCCGCGAGCGTTCGCCGCGCGGGAGCGGTGTGCAGCGCTTGCAGCGTGCGGGCCGTGTCCTTCCACAGCTCCGGCTGGGCCAGGTCGCCGTTGACCCGCGCGATGAGGGCGGTGTGGTCGAACGTCTCGCCGTCGACCGTGATCGGCGACTGGCGCACGCGAGCGACCAGCGCGGCCCACTTGGCCTTCAGGTCGCCGCCCGCGAACGCGCAGTCCGCGCCGGGCGCGGCGCACTGGCGGAGGAACGAGTCGAACGTCTCGGCCGCGCCGCGCGGCACGTCCTGCCGGGTGTCCAGCGGGACGGTCGTGCCCTGGTTCCCGTGGCCGGTGGCGTTGCCCACGAAGTCCATCGACCCGTCGAACGCCATGGCGCGCACGCGGTTCGGGTACAGGTTCGCGTAGATCGCGCCGAGGTGGGTGCCGTAGGAGATGCCGTGGTAGGTCAGCTTGGCGTCGCCGACCGCGCGGCGCAGCAGGTCGAGGTCACGGGCGGTGTTGGCGGTCGAGACGTGCTCCAGCAGGCTGCCCGCGTGCTCGGAGCAGCGCTGGGCCAGCTCGTCGTAGCCCGCGTAGAAGGCGGGCTCGTCGGCGGGGGTCGCGGGGAAGTCGCGCAGGCCGCCGAGGAACCGCTGCTGCTCGGCCTCGGTGTCGAAGCAGCGCACGGTGGCGCTGCGGCCGATCCCCCTGGGGTCCCAGGACACGACGTCGAACCGGGCGCGCAGCTCGGGCGAGAACAGCCACGGCCACTGGCCGCGGGCGCGCAGCCGTTCCACGCCGGAGGCGCCGGGGCCGCCGAAGTTCACGAACAGCGTGCCGATGCGCGTGCCGGGGCCGGTCGCGGGCAGCTTGATCAGGGACAGGTCGATCGCGGCGCCGCCTGGCTGGTCGTAGTCCAGCGGCACGGCCGCCGTGCCGCACAGGAAGCCGTCCGCGCAGTCGCTCCACGTCACGGCCGGCGTGGCGGCCCGGTCGGTGTCCGTCGCGGCGAACGACTGCGGTGCGGTGGTGAGCAGGCCGCACAGCACTCCCGCGACGGCGGTCAGGGTGATCCATCTGGTTCGCTTCACGGCGCGAACACGCCGGACCGCGCGAGTCGGTTGCCCCGATCGGCGAAACCGCCGACAACCTCAGCGCCGCACCGGTTCTACTCGCCGCGCATCGACCGGCGGATCTCCTCCAGCCGGTCGCGGCCCGCCTGGTCGCGCTCGGCCATCCGCTCCTCGACGGACTTCGCCTCGGGCACGTCGCCGGACAGCTCCGTCGCCGCGGCGGCCGTGCCGACCCTGGTCTCGATCCTGTCGCGCACGTAGTCGAAGTTCGGCACCCCCGACTCGGTGTAGTCGAAGGCCGGGACGACCGGCGGGGCGGACTCGGGCTCGTCGACGAGCTCCGCCTCGATCGCAGGCAGCTCGTTCCGCTGGTGCTCGCCCATCGCCGTGCTCCGTCCGTCGGTTCCCGTGACGACCGCCATTGTTCACCGCGACGCGCGTAACCGCGGGACCGAGGGGGTATGTCCGAGTTATGCACCAGTTGTCCGATGTCCCCAGCCTGCTCGCCGAGTTCCGCGTCGACCACACCGACGAGGACGATCCCGTGCTGCTGCGCCACGACGGCACGCCGGTGGACACCTGGCGGCAGAACTACCCCTACGACGAGCGGATGACGAGGGCCGAGTACGACCAGGACAAGCGGCTGCTCCAGATCGAGCTGCTGAAGCTCCAGTACTGGATCAAGGAGACCGGGCAGCGGCTGGTGATGCTGTTCGAGGGGCGCGACGCGGCGGGCAAGGGCGGCACGATCAAGCGGTTCACCGAGCACCTGAACCCGCGCGGCGCGCACGTGGTGGCGCTGGAGAAGCCGTCGGAGCGCGAGCGGAGCCAGTGGTACTTCCAGCGGTACATCGCTCACCTGCCGTCGGCGGGGGAGATGCTGCTGTTCGACCGGTCCTGGTACAACCGCGCGGGCGTCGAGCGGGTGATGGGCTTCTGCACCGACGAGGAGTACCAGCGGTTCCTCCAGCAGGCGCCGGTGTTCGAGAACATGCTGGTGGACGACGGCGTGCACCTGGTGAAGTTCTGGTTCTCGGTGTCGCAGGAGGAGCAGCGCACGCGGTTCGCCATCCGCCAGGTCGACCCGGTGCGGCAGTGGAAGCTCAGCCCGATGGACCTGGAGTCGCTCGACAAGTGGGACGAGTACACGACCGCGAAGGTGGCGATGTTCCGCGAGACCGACACGGAGAAGGCGCCCTGGACGGTGGTGAAGAGCAACGACAAGAAGCGCGCCCGGCTGGAGGCGATGCGCAGCCTCCTGGTCCGGTTCGACTACCCGGACCGCGACGACGAGGTCGTCGGGAAGCCCGATCCGCGGATCGTGGGCGCCGCGGCGACGCTGCTGGAGTCGGGCGAGGACGACACGGACCTCACGCCGACGCCGCTGCACCCGGCTGTGGAAGGGCCGGGGTTGCACCCGTGAGCCGGGCCGGCGGGGGCGGCGCGGGTCTCCCGCCGACGCTCTTGCACCGGGCTGCGGATGGGACCGGGCCGCGTCCGTGAGCCGGGCCGGCGGGGATGACGAGGGTCTCCCGCCGGCTGCCTTGCTCCCGGCTGTGGGCGGGCTGGGGGTCGGACCGGTGAGCTGGGCGGGTGTTGGCGACGCGGGTCCGGCGCTGACACCCCTGCACCGGGCTGCGGATGGGGCCGGGGTTGCACCCGTGCACCGGGCTGGGGGCGGGGGCGACGCGGGTCTCCCGCCGGCGTCCTTGCTCCCGGCCGTGGACGGGCCGGGGCCGCACCCGTGAGCCGAGCCCGTCGGGGCGCCCGCCCCGGCGGGACTCACTCGACCCGCGTGCTGTGCCGTGCGGCGAGCGCGCGGCCCGCGCGCTCGACCACGACCTCCAGCGACGCGCCGAGGTGCTCGTGCAGCAGGACCAGCGCCTCCTCCAACCGCCCCTCGCGCACGCGTTCCATGATCTCGATGTGCTCGGCGATGGCCGTCTCGACGTGCCCCTCGACGGTGAAGTCGTACATCCGCGCCGTGCGGGTGCGGTGGTTCACCGCGACCAGCGCGGCCACCAGCTCGGGGTTGCCGGACGCGCCGAGCAGCGCCGCGTGGAACCGCTCGTCCTCCAGCACGAACTCCGGCCGAGGGGCCGGGGGGTCGGTGCGCAGGCCGTACCAGTGCTCCAGCTCCGCCTCCAGCGCCCGCACCGAGTGCCGGACGGAGGGGTTCTCGATCGACCGCGCGATGCCCCGCAGCTCCACGGCGATCCGCACCTCGTGGAGGTCCCTGATCGTGGTCAGGTCCGGCACGACGATCGAGTAGCCGTAGTCCTCCCTGCGCACCAGTCCGTCCGCCTCCAGCCGGGTCAGCGCCTCCCGCACGGGGGTGCGGGAGACGCCGAGCTTCTTGGCGAGCTTCGGCTCGGTGAAGCGCTCGGCCGCCCCCCACCCCCCGCCGAGGACCGCGTCGTGCAGCCGCAGGTACACCTGGTCGCGGAGGGAACCGGTCATGGTCGGTCCCTCAGATGGCCATCGCGGCGCGGACGCCGTCGAGCGCCGCGGTACCGCCCGCGCCCGTGGCGGTGATCCGGCCCGCCTCCAGCACGTAGTAGCGGTCGGCGGTGCTCAGGGCGAAGCCGATGTGCTGTTCGACCAGCAGCACGGACAGGCCGCCGCTCGTGGACAGGGTCCTGATCGTCTCCTCGATCTCCGCGACCACGGACGGCTGGATGCCCTCGGTCGGCTCGTCCAGGACCAGCAGCTCCGGCCGGGTGATCAGCGCCCGCGCGATGGCGAGCTGCTGGCGCTGCCCGCCCGAGAGCAGGCCCGCGCGCCTGCCCAGCACCGGGACCAGCGCCGGGAACACCTCCAGCGCCCCGGCGAGCAGCCGCTTGCCGTCCTTGCGGGCGTCGGCGACCAGCCTGAGGTTGTCCTCCGCCGTGAGCTGCGGGAACGACTGCTGGCCCTGCGGCACGTAGGCGAGCCCGCGCTTCACCCGCTCGTTCGGGCGAAGACGCGTCACGTCCTCGCCGTCCATCAGCACCCGACCGCTCGTGGGCCGCAGGAGTCCCGCCGCCGCGCGCAGCAGCGTGGTCTTGCCCGCGCCGTTGTGGCCCATGACCGCGACCACCGAGTCCGACGGGACCTCGACCGTCGCGCCGTGCACGACGGTCGAGCGCCCGTACCCGACGGTGACGTCCACCAGGTCCAGCTTCACGCCCCCACCTCCGCGCGGCCCAGGTAGACCTCCTGGACCAGCGGGTCGGCCTGCACGTGGGCGACGGTGCCCTCGCTGAGCACCCGGCCCGCGTGCAGCACGGTCACCGACGTGGCGAACGAGCGCATGAAGTCCATGTCGTGCTCGACCACGACGACCACGCAGTTCTCACCGACGCGCTGGAGCAGCTCGCCGGTCTGCTGGCGCTCCTCGGCGCTCATGCCCGCCACGGGCTCGTCCAGCAGCAGCACCTTCGAGTCCCGCACGAGCAGCATCCCGATCTCCAGCCACTGCTTCTGCCCGTGCGCGAGCACGCCCGCCTGCCGGTCGCGCAGGTCGGTGAGCCCGACGACCTCCAGCGCCGCCTCGACCTCCGGCGGTGTGGACGACCGGCGGCGCAGCATGGTGAGCGGTCCGCGTCCGGCGCCCGCGGCGATGTCGAGGTTCTGGAGGACCGTCAGCTCCTCGAACACGCTGGCCGTCTGGAACGTCCGGCCGACGCCGAGCCTGGCGATCCGGTGCACCTTGCGGTTGAGCAGCTCGGTGCGTCCGAACGCGGCCGACCCGGTCGCCGGGACCAGGCCGGTGATCGCGTCGACCAGCGTGGTCTTGCCCGCGCCGTTCGGGCCGATGAGGAACCGCAGGTCGCCCTGGAGCACGGTCGTGGTCACGCCGTCGACGGCGACGAACCCGTCGAAGGAGACCCGGACGTCGGTCAGTTCGAGGTAGTCGGACTTCACGCTGTCTCCCTGCGCCGGGTGAGGATCGAGCCCACGGTGGACAGCCCGCGCGGCAGGAACGCCACGACGAGCACGAACAGCGCGCCCTGGAAGTAGATCCAGAACGACGGGAAGCTCTCCGACAGCGACGTCTGCGCCCACGCCACGGCGATGGCGCCCAGCGCCGGGCCGAACAGCGTCGACCGGCCGCCGATCGCGACGCCGATCAGGAACGCGATCGACGGCACCACGCCGACGCTGGCGGGGGAGATGATGCCGACGATCGGCACGAACAGCGCGCCCGCGACACCGGCCACCACCGCGGCGACCACGTAGGCGACGACCTTGACGTTCGCCGGGTCGTAGCCGAGGAACCGGACGCGCTCCTCCTGGTCGCGCACGGCGATCAGGAGTTCGCCGTAGCGGGAGCGGTAGAGCTGCCAGACGACGAGCAGCACCGCCAGCAGCGTGCCCGCGGCGATGTAGAACAGCATCCGCTTGTTGACGGGGTCGAACAGGTTGAAGCCGAAGAACGACCGGAACCCGTTGAGCCCGTTGGTGCCGCCGATCGTGGCCTGCTGGCCGACCAGCAGGATCGCGAACGCCGCCGCGAGCGCCTGCGACAGGATCGCGAAGTACGCGCCGCGCACCCGCCTCCGGAAGACCGCCATGCCGAGCCCGTACGCCACCAGAGCCGGGACCAGCACGATCGCCACCACCGTCACCACGGGGTCGCGGAACGGTTCCCACCAGACCGGCACCACACCGGACCCGTAGAGCTTCATGAAGTCCGGCACGCCGTTCGGGCCCGCGTCGGCCAGCTTCAGGTGCATCGCCATGACGTACGCGCCGAGGCCGAAGAACACGCCCTGGCCCAGCGTCAGCATCCCGCCGCGACCCCAGGCGAGACCGATCCCCACGGCCACGATGCCGTAGCAGACGAACCGGCCCAGCAGCGAGAGCCGGAAGTCCGACAGCACGGCCGGTGCGAGCACCAGCAGCGCCAGCGCGAGGACGATGAACCCCGCGACCTTGCCGTGCTCACCCCTCATGCCAGGCTCCTCGTCCGGATGCTGAAGATCCCCTGCGGCCGGACCTGGAGGAACACGACGACCACCACGAACACCGCCACCTTCGCGAGGCTCGCGGTGGTGGAGTACTCGAAGGTCGCCTGCATCAGGCCGAGGCCGAAAGCGGCGATCACCGTGCCCTTGATCTGCCCGATGCCGCCCGCCACCACGACCAGGAAGGCGTCGACGATGTAGTTGGTGCCCAGCGTCGGGCCGGTGGAGCCGAGCAGCGTCAGCGCGACACCGGCGATGCCCGCCAGGCCCGAGCCGATGAAGAACGTCAGCCGGTCGGTGGCCCTGGTGGAGATGCCCACCGTCTCGGCGAGGTCGCGGTTCTGCACGACGCCCCGGACGCGCCTGCCGAGCGAGGTCCTGGTGAGGACGAGCGCGAGCACGCCGACGGCCGCGACCGACAGCGCCAGGATGAACAGCCGGGCCGCGGGGACCTGGGTGAAGCCGAGGTCGACCCCGCCGGACAGCCAGGTCGGGGCCTTGACGTCCACGTTGGGCGCGCCGAACACGTCGCGCGCGACCTGTTGCAGGATCAGGGCCACGCCCCACGTGACGAGCAGCGTGTCGAGCGGGCGGTGGTACATCCGGTGGATGAGCAGCACCTCCAGCAGCAGCCCGAGCAGGCCGCCGACCAGGAACCCGAGCGGGATCGACACGACCAGCGCCAGACCCGCGTCGGCGATGAAGCCCTGCACGACGAACACCGTGTAGGCGCCCGCCATCATGAACTCGCCGTGCGCCATGTTGATGACGCCCATCTGGCCGAACGTCAGGGACAGGCCGAGCGCGGCGAGCAGCAGCACCGACCCCAGGGACAGGCCCGCGAAGAGCTGGCCGAACAACGCTTCCACGTGGTTCTCCTTCCGGGGCGGGGCGGCTCAGCCCGACAGACCGGTGGCCCAGGCGTAGCTCTTGAGGAACGGGTCCGGCTCGATCGGCTTCTCGGAGCTCCACTCGGTGTGGATCAGCCCGTCCGCGCCGACCTTGCCGATGAGCGCGGTCTTGGCGATGTGGTGGTTCTCGCCGTCGACGGTGACCGCGCCCTCCGGCGCGTCGAAGCTCACGCCGCCCGCGGCCTTCTTCACGTCGTCCGGCGCGAACGACCTCGCCTTCTCGACCATGGCCTGCCAGAGGAACAGCGAGGTGTAGGCGGCCTCCATCGGGTCGGACGTCACGCGGGACGCGCCGTACTTCGCCTTGAACGCCTCGACGAACGTCCTGTTCGCCGGGGAATCCACGGTCTGGTAGTAGTTCCACGCCGTGAGCTGGCCGACCAGGTTGTCGACGCCGACGCCGCCGACCTCCTCCTCGGCGATCGACACCGACACGACCGGCGTGGTCGCCGCCGTGAGGCCCGCGTTCTTGTACTCCTTGAAGAACGCCACGTTCGAGTCGCCGTTGAGCGTGTTGAACACCGCCGCCGAGCCGGAACCCTTGAGCTTGTTGACGATCGTGGCGAAGTCGGTGTGGCCGAGCGGCGCGTACTCCTCACCCCTGACCTCGATGCCGTTCGCCTTGGCGTAGGCCTGGATGATCTTGTTGGCGGTGCGCGGGAACACGTAGTCCGAGCCGACCAGGAAGAGCGTGGTGACGCCCTTCTCCTTGAGGTAGTCGAGCGCGGGCACGATCTGCTGGTTCGTGGTCGCGCCGGTGTAGAAGATGTTCGGCGAGGACTCCAGGCCCTCGTACTGCACCGGGTAGAACAGCAGGCCGTTCGCGCCCTCGAACACCGGCAGCATCGCCTTGCGGGAGGACGACGTCCAGCCGCCGAACACCGCGGCCACGCAGTCGGAGCTGATCAGCTTCGTCGCCTTCTCGGCGAACACGGTGGGCTCGGACGCGCCGTCCTCGGTCACCACCGAGAGCTTCTTGCCCAGCACGCCGCCCTTGGCGTTGATCTGCTCCACGGCCAGGTTCAGGGAGTCGTTGACGGTCTTCTCGCTGATGGCCATCGTGCCGGACAGGGAGTTGAGCAGGCCGATCTTGACCGAGTCGCCGGAGGTGTCCACGCAGGACGCCGGGCCGGAACCACCGCCGGTGCTCGTGTCGGACGTGCGGCTGCCGCACGCGCTGACGAGCAGCACGCCTGCGGAGAGGAGGGCGGTGACGCGCGTCGCGCGTCGGAGTCCAGTGTTCACGGTTGCGCCTTTCGGGGGAGGGCTTCCGGTGGGGTGTGGACGGGGCCGGGCTCGCCAGGGGGCGACGTGCGGGGTGGGGCTGTGTACAGCGCTGTCGACACGGCTGTATTCACTGCGGAACCTAGGAACCGGGTGTTTCCGGGACCGCGTCGTGCGGTGAACGTGAGGTTTCCCCGCGTTACCGAGTGGTCGCGGTGCGTGTAACAACGATCCGCCGCTCACCCGGTGGTCGGGTGAGCGGCGGATCGGACGGGTGACGGGCCGCCGGGCGGCTGGGCCGGGTCAGGTCACCGACGCGGGCAGGCCCAGGGCGGTGAAGTGCTCCAGGCCGATGAACGAGGTCACGTCGGCGATCCGGTCGTCGCGCAGGGTCAGCACGTTGACCGCCCACGCCCGGTGCGCGCCAGCCGCCTCGTTCCACAGGTAGCAGCCGACGGCGGGTTGACCGTTGGCGGTGGCCGGGAGGTGCTGCCACGAGCCGCACGACGTCAGCGGGACGGTGGTGGCGAAGTCCATGACGGCGTCGATGCCGCGGTACCAGTGCGGCATCGGGGGCATGGACCAGGTGACGTCCTCGGTGAGGAGTGCGACGAGGGCGTCCGCGTCGCCGCGCTCCAGCGCGGACGAGTACTCGGCGACGATGCCCTGGACGCGGGCGTCGTCCATCATGCGCAGCGTCAGCTGCTGGCTGCGGGCCGGGATCTTGCCGGACACCGTGGCGCGGGCCCGTTGCAGGGCGCTGTTGACCGAGGCGACGGTGGTGTCCATGGTCGCGGCGATCTCGGCGGGGGAGAAGCCGAGGACCTCGAACAGCAGCAGGGCGGCGCGCTGGTTGCCGGGCAGGTGGTGCAGCGCGGCGACGAAGGCCAGCTCGACCGCTTCGCGCTGCTCGTAGCGCGCCTCGGGAGCCGCTGGGCCGGTGGTGAGACCGGTGTCGGGGTACGGGCCGAGCCAGGCCACGTCGGTGAGCGGGGTCTGGCCGACCACGGCACGATCGCTGGATGGTCCCAGGTCGACGGGGAGCGCGCGCCTGCGGCGGCTCGCGACGGCGTCCAGGCAGGTGCGGGTCGCGACGGTGTACAGCCAGGAGCGGAGCGAGCTGCGGCCCTCGAAGCGGGCCAGGGCCTTCCACGCCCGGAGGAGGGCGTCCTGGAGGGCGTCGTCGGCGTCGTGGGTGGAGCCGAGCATCCGGTAGCAGTGGGCGTGCAGTTCGCGGCGCAGCGGCTCCAGGAGCCTGGTGAAGGCGGCGTTGTCGCCCGTCCTGGCCCTGGCCAGGTCGGGGTCCTCGGCCACGTCCGCGGCCGGTTCCACTGGTCCCGGCGAAAGTTCGCTCACGACCGATGATTCTGCCCCACGGTGTCGGTCACTTGTCTCCGAACACGCTGTGCACGCTCGGTACCAGGAGGAACGATGACCAAGCCGCTGACCGTCGACACCCTGCGCGTCCCCGACGCGCTGCTGCACCACGAGCTGCGGGGGAGCGGGCCGCTGGTCGTGCTCGTGGGTGCGCCGATGGACGCCCGGGCGTTCGAGGGGCTCGCGGACCTGCTCGCCGGGGATCACACGGTGCTGACCACGGATCCGCGCGGGATCAACCGGAGCCGGGTGGACGACCCGTCCGCGGATTCGACGCCGGAGATGCGGGCCGACGACCTGGCCCGGTTGATCGAGCACGTCGACGTCGGGCCCGCGGTGGTGTTCGGGTCCAGTGGTGGGGCGGTGAGCGCGCTGGCGCTGGCCGCCGCTCGGCCGGATCTGGTGCGGGTCGTCGTCGCGCACGAGCCGCCGTTGGTGGAGTTGCTGGAGGACCGGGAGGAGTTGGTGGCAGGTACTCGGGAGATCATCGCGATGCACGTGGGCGGGGATGCGGTGGGGGCGATGCGGAAGTTCCTGGCGCAGGCGAACATCGAGATGCCCGAGGAGGTCTTCCAGGTGGTGTTCGGTGGGGAGAGGGATGCTCAGCAGATCGCCGATGACCTGTTCCAGCACGAGCGCATGATGCTTCCCACGGTGCGGTGGGTGCCGGATGCGGAGCGGCTGCGGGGAGTGGCCGGGCGGGTCGTGGTGGGGATCGGGGAGGAGTCCGGTGGGCAGATCTGCGATCGGACTTCTCGGGCGTTGGGGGAGGTGCTGGGGGTGGTTCCGACGATGTTCCCCGGCGATCACATCGGGTTCGTCGAGGACCCGGCCGGGTTCGTGGTCCGGTTGCGGGAGGTTCTGGGTTCGTACTAGTGCTCCAGCCGCTGATCTACGCGCTGCTCGCCCACGAGCGGCTGGCCACGGCGGACCTCACGTCGCTGCGGTGCTTCTGGTACGGCGCCGCGCCGATGTCGCCGGAGCGGCTGGAGCGGGCGCTGACCGCGATCGGGCCGGTGATGGCGCAGCTCTTCGGCCAGTCCGAGGCGCCGATGATGGTCTCGTCGCTGCCGCCCGCCGAGCACTTCCACGCCGACGGAACGGTGGCGCGCGAGCGGCTCGCGTCGGCCGGGCGGCCGGGGCCGCTGGTCACCGTCGGGATCATGGATGACGGGGGTCGGCCGCTGGGGACCGGTGAGCGGGGCGAGATCGTCGTGCGCGGGTCGCTCGTGATGCGCGGCTACTACCGGAACCCCGAGGCCACGGCGGAGGCGTCGCGGTTCGGCTGGCACCACACCGGCGACATCGGCTACCTCGACGAGGAGGGCTACCTGTTCATCGTCGACCGGGCCGAGGACATGATCATCACGGGCGGGTACAACGTGTACTCGGCCGAGGTCGAGCAGGCGCTCATGGCCCACCCGGCCGTGCGGGACCGCGGGGTCGTCGGTCTGCCCGACGAGAAGTGGGGCGAGCGGGTCGTGGCCGTCGTGCAGGCCCAGCCGGACGCGACGGCCGACCCGGCCGAGCTGGTGGCGTTCGTCAAGGCGCGGATCGGGAGCGTGAAGGCGCCGAAGCAGGTGCACGTGTGGGCCGACCTGCTCCGCTCGACGGTGGGCAAGGTGCTCAAGACCGACATCAGGGCGCGTCTGCTGGCGGGCTGAACAGCGGGCCCGCGAGGTACTTCAGGCCGGTGTCGCACGCGACCGTCACGACGGTGCGGCCCGGCCCGAGGTCGCGGGCCACCCGGAGCGCGCCGAGCACGTTGAGCGCGCTGGACGTGCCCGCGAAGATGCCCTCCTCCCTGGCCAGCCGGAGGGCGAGCCCGCGCGCCTCGGGTTCGTCCAGGGCCAGCGCCTCGTCGTGGACACCCGGCGTCAGCAGGGGCGGGACCACGCCGGTCGCGGTGCCCTCGACCGTGTGCGGTCCGCCCCTGCCCTCGGTCAGCGCGGGCGACGACGCCGGTTCCAGCGCCACGACCCGCACCCCGCTCGCGGCCTCGCGCAACACCGACGCGACCCCGTGGAGCATCCCGCCGGTGCCGACGGCGGCGCAGAACGCGTCCACGGTCCCCGCCTGCTCCAGGATCTCGCGGCCCAGCACCGCGTACCCGGCCAGCGCGTCGGTGTTGCGGAACTGGTCCGTCCACAGCGCTCCCTCGCGCTCGACGATCCGGTCCACCTCCGCGCGCATCCGCACGAACAGGTCCGGCGTGATCCGGCCGCCCTCGCTGGGCACCACGGTCAGCTCGGCGCCGAACGCCCGCATCGTGCTCAGCTTCTCCGCCGAGAACGCGTCCGACGACACGAGCGACAGCGGGTAGCCCTTCACCGCGCACACGAACGCCAGCGACGAGCCCGTGCTGCCCCCGGTGAACTCCACCAGCCGCCGACCGCGCCGCCGCAGCTCCCCCCGCCGTTCGGCGGCCTCGACGATCGCCAGCGCCATCCGGTCCTTGTAGCTGCCGGTCGGGTTGCCGCCCTCCAGCTTGACCAGCACGCGCGCCGCGCCGTCCGGCACGACGTGCCGCAGTTCGACCAGGGGGGTGCCGCCGATGGCGGCCAGGGGTGAGGGGAGGACGCCGGGGAAGTTCATGGGTCTCCTGTCGGTCCGGGACAGCGCCTGTCAGCGGACCGTACCGGGTTCGGCGCGCCCGGCACCGGCGACGAGCGAGTCGACGAACCGCAGCTTCGCGAGCACGTCCGGGGCCAGCACGAACGGGTACAGGTCGTCCTTGCCCATGCTGCGGTTGAGCTGGTTCACCGCCCGCGACAGCGGCACCCACGTGTCGACCAGCTCGTCGAACCCGGCACCGTCCTCGGCGGGCTCGGCGTCGACCGGGGCGTCCGGGTGCGGCGCGATGGCGCGGCCCGCGACCAGCACGCCGTAGGCGCCCGCGGTCTGCACCGTGTCGCGGACGTGCAGCAGGTGCGCGAACGTCTCGGCCCAGTCCTCCCACGGGTGCGCCGCCGCGTAGGTGCTGACGTACGACCTGTTCCAGTCCGGGTCGGGATCGCCCGCGTAGTGCTCCCGCAACGCCTCCTGGTAGTCGGCGCGCTCGTCGCCGAACACCGCGCGGAACCCGTCGTGCCGACCGGCCCGCTCCACCAGCACCTCCCAGTACCAGTGGCCGACCTCGTGGCGGAAGTGCCCGAGCAGCGTCCGGTACGGCTCGGCGAGCCGCGCCCGCACCGCCTCGCGGTGGCTGTCCACGCCCTCGGCCAGGTCGATCGTGATCACCCCGCTCGCGTGGCCGGTGACCACGTGCTCGGCCTCGCTGGACAGCAGGTCGAACACGACCCCGTCGGTCGGCAGGCCGAGGTCGTCGAGCTGGTGCACCAGGCGGCGCTTCGCCGCCTCGGCCCGCGCGAACGCCTCCTCCGCGTCACCGTCGGCGGGGCGGGTCCTGGTCAGCGCGCAGCAGTCGCACAGCGGGCCCGCGTCGCCCGCGATCCAGTTGCAGCCCGCGATGGCGGCGTTGGCGCAGCGCCGCCGCCCGTCGAGCGCGACGAGCGCCCGGTCCGGACGCGAGTAGCCGACGGCCGTGCCGCAGGCCAGGCACGACGAGTTCTCGAAGAACAGCAGGTTCCCGCAGGCCGGGCAGGTGAACGAACGCATGGTGGTGCCCCTCGTGGTCTTCGGGAGTCCCGACCGGATACCCGTGGGCGCGTCCGGTCAACCCCCGCCGACGGCGAACTGCCGCGCGTCGCCGACGGCCGCCTGGCGGGCACTGGCTCGACTCCGCCGTCCACGTCCCGCTCGCGCGGCTCCGCGTGGTCGCGTGGGGATGGACGGGAAGTCGGGTGCGGGGCTGGGGCGAGCGAGAAGGTCGACGGCGCAGGCACGACGGTGCACGTCGACCCCGTGTCCGATGTGGACGGTATGAGGTCCGCCATCGCCCCCGACCGGCGGGCCGAGGGGCTGGTGCGGCGGGCGGCCGACCGCGCCGACGTCCACCCGGCGGACGGTCGGGTGGTCCGGGCGTCGGTCGAGGCGATCTCCACCCGGTACCCGGTGGGGCGCTCGGACTCGTGACGGTGCGCGCCCCGCCTCCACGGGAGGGGTACGCGACGGCAGCAGGGACGCGCGGGCCGGGAGGGACGCGCGGGCCGGGAGGGGCGCGCCCGAGGTGCCCCGGCCTCCCTGTGTCCTGCCCGCTCCACCCGGCCCGTCCCGCCCCACGCTCTCCAGGTGGAGGCACCGCTCGTCCTCCGCCGCCGGCACGGCAACCCTCCTGGGACAGGCCGCTGCCCCACGACGTTCCCTCCCCGTCGCGACCACCCGCCCGTGTCGCGTCGACCGTCGTCGCAGCTCAACGCCGTACCGAAGTCACCGTGGATCGTTATCGCCCTGAGGCTTGACCCCTAGTGTGTTATCGCTAACACTTGCTCCCACTCGTCACGCTGGGGTGACGGCCTGACGCCGTGGTCGGCGAGGGGGGAGTCAGCAGTGGTCGGCAGTGGGCGATCCGGACTTTTCCGGCGTTGGGCCGTAGCGGGCGGGGCGGGCGTGACCGGGGCGGGACCGCGTGACCCCGTGAGAGTCGGTTCCGGTTGGCCGTCCGGGGTGTGCGGCCGGGGAGCGGGATAGATCTCGAACACCCTGCCCCGACGCGGGCGACCGATGATGTTAACGCTAACAAATGATCAACGTCGATCGAGGAGTGACCGTGTTCGGAAAGAAGTGGGCCGCACTGGCGGTCGGTGTCCTGGGCGTGACGCTGCTGACCGGATGCGGCGGCGCGGCGGACAGCGGGGGAGGCGGGGCGATCACCCTCGGCTTCTCGCAGGTGGGCGCGGAGAGCGGGTGGCGGACCGCGAACACCAAGTCCATCCAGGAGTCGGCCAAGTCGGCCGGGATCGAGCTGAAGTTCTCCGACGCGCAGCAGAAGCAGGAGAACCAGATCACCGCGATCCGGTCGTTCATCCAGCAGAAGGTGAAGGTCATCGCGTTCTCGCCGGTGGTCCAGTCCGGCTGGGACACGGTGCTGAAGGAGGCGAAGGCCGCGAACATCCCGGTGATCCTCACCGACCGCTCGGTGGACTCCGCGGACAAGACGCTCTACAAGACGTTCCTCGGCTCGGACTTCGTGGTGGAGGGCAAGAAGGCGGGGGAGTGGCTCGTCAAGGAGTCCGCCTCGGCCACCGGTGACGTGAACGTGGTGGAACTCCAGGGCAGCACGGGGTCGGCGCCCGCCAACGACCGCAAGAAGGGCTTCGCCGACGCCATCGCGGGCACGGCGAAGATCAAGGTCGTCGCCTCGCAGACCGGTGAGTTCACCCGCGCCAAGGGCAAGGAGGTCATGGAGGCCTTCCTGAAGTCCCAGGGCAAGATCGACGTGCTCTACGCGCACAACGACGACATGGCGCTCGGCGCGATCGAGGCCATCGAGGCCGCGGGCAAGAAGCCGGGCACCGACATCAAGATCGTGTCGGTCGACGCGGTCAGGGACGGCATGCAGGCCCTCGCCGACGGCAAGATCAACTACATCGTCGAGTGCAACCCGCTGCTCGGACCGCAGCTCATGGACCTGGTCAAGAAGGTCGCCGCGGGCGAGGAGGTCCCGGCGCGCATCGAGACGCAGGAGACCGAGTTCGACCAGGCGAAGGCCAAGGAAGCCCTGCCGCAGCGCCAGTACTGATCCGAGTCGAGGACGGCCAGTGTGATGACGGACCCCCGAGCGATCCTGGAGATGACCGGCATCCGGAAGGAGTTCCCCGGCGTCGTCGCCCTCGACGGCGTGGACTTCCGGATGTTCCCCGGCGAGGTGCACGCCCTGATGGGCGAGAACGGCGCCGGGAAGTCCACGCTCATCAAGACGTTGACCGGTGTGCACGGGATCGACGCGGGCACGATCGTGCTGGGCGGCGAGCCGGTGGCGTTCGCCGGGCCGTCGCAGGCGCAGCGGGCGGGCGTCAGCACGGTCTACCAGGAGGTGAACCTGCTGCCGAACCTCTCGGTGGCGGAGAACATCTTCATCGGCCGCGAGCCGCGCCGCTTCGGCCGCATCGACTGGAAGGCCACGAGACGTCGGGCGGAGGTCCTGCTGGAAGGGCTGGACCTCCACCTCGACGTCTCGGCGGAACTGGGCACGCAGTCGATCGCCGTGCGGCAGATGGTGGCGATAGCGCGGGCGCTCGACGTGTCCGCGCGGGTGCTCGTGCTCGACGAGCCGACGTCCAGCCTCGACGCGGGCGAGGTCGAGCGGCTGCTCAAGGTCGTGCGGACCCTGCGCGACGAGGGGATGGCCGTCCTGTTCGTCTCGCACTTCATCGACCAGGTGTTCGCGGTGGCCGACCGGATGACCGTGCTGCGCAACGGGAAGCTGGTCGGCGAGTACCGCACCGAGGACATCACCCCGGTCGACCTCGTCACGAAGATGATCGGCAAGGAGCTGGAGGCGCTGGAGGACATCGAGGAGGCCACCCACCGCCACTCCGGCGGCGAGGTGTTCCTCCAGGCCGACGGGCTGACCCGCAAGGGCGCCATCGCGCCGTTCTCGCTGGAGATCCGGTCGGGCGAGGTCGTCGGCCTGGCCGGGCTGCTCGGCTCCGGCCGCACGGAGCTGGCCCGGCTGCTGTTCGGCGCCGACCACGCGGACGGCGGCACGCTGCGCGTCGACGGGAAGCCGGTGTCGATGCGGACGCCTCGCAACGGCATGGAGCACCGGGTCGCGTACTGCTCGGAGGACCGCAAGACCGAGGGCCTGGTGGAGGAGCTGACCGTGCGCGAGAACATCGTGCTGGCCCTCCAGGCCGCCCGCGGCTGGACCCGGCCGCTGTCGCGCCGCAGGCAGGACGAGCTGGCCGCCCGCTACATCGACGCGCTGGACATCCGGCCCGCCGCCCCGGAGGCGCTGGTGCGCGACCTCAGCGGCGGCAACCAGCAGAAGGTGCTGCTCGCCAGGTGGCTCATCACCGAGCCGAGGCTGCTGATCCTGGACGAGCCGACCCGCGGCATCGACATCGGCGCCAAGACGGAGATCCAGCGGCTCGTCGCGACGCTGTCCGACGACGGCGTGGCCGTGCTGTTCATCTCCGCCGAACTGGAGGAGGTGCTCCGCCTGAGCCACCGCGTGGTCGTGCTGAGGGACCGGGAGGTGGTGGCGCAGCGGGACAACGAGGCGCTCACCGCCGACGAGATCATGGCGGTCATCGCCGAGGGGAGCCCGGCGTGACCAAGCACCGGTTGTTCTGGCCCGTGGCCGCGCTGCTCGCGCTGCTGCTGGTCGACCTCGTCGCGAAGCCGTCGTTCTTCAAGATCGAGCTGCGCGACGGGCACCTGTACGGGAGCCTGATAGACATCCTGCGGCTCGGGGCCCCGCTGATCCTGGTCGGGATCGGCATGACCCTGGTGGTCGCCACCCGCGGCATCGACCTGTCGGTGGGGTCGGTGGTCGCGATCAGCGGCGCGCTGGCCTGCCTGCACCTGAGCGGGCTGCCCGACCAGGACGCCGTCGGCGGGACCGTCGCCGCCATCGGGATGGCGCTCGGCCTGTGCCTGGCGCTGGGGGCGTGGAACGGGTTCCTGGTGTCGGTGCTGGGCATCCAGCCGATCATCGCCACGCTGATCCTGATGGTCGCGGGGCGCGGGATCGCGCAGCTCATCACGGACGGGCAGATCATCACGATCACGTCGGCCCCGTTCCGGGCGCTCGGGAGCGGCTACCTGTTCCTGCTGCCCGTCTCGATCCTCATCGCCATGGCGGTGTTCGTGCTCAGCACGCTGCTGGTGCGCAAGTCCGCGCTGGGGCTGCTGCTGGAGGCGGTGGGCGGCAACCCCGAGGCCGGCAGGCTGTCCGGCCTCCGGTCCGGGCGGCTGACCTGGCTGGTCTACGTGTTCGCAGGCCTGTGCGCGGGGGTCGCCGGGCTGATGATCGCCGCCAACACCCCCGGTGCCGACGCCAACCACGCGGGGCTGTGGATCGAGCTGGACGCGATCCTCGCGCTCACGATCGGCGGGACGAAGCTGACCGGTGGCCGGTTCTCGCTGGGCGGCACGGTGATCGGTGCGCTGCTGATCCAGACGCTGACCACGACCGTGTACACCCTCGGCATCCCCGACACGGCGACGCTGCTGGTCAAGGCGCTGGTCGTGCTCCTGGTGTGCCTGGTGCAGTCGCCCGTCTTCCGGGCGAGGGTGCGCAGGCGCCGTCGTCCTCCGGTGTCGCCCGCCGAACCCGCCCGCGCCGTGGAGGTGTCCGCATGACCGCGCTCGACCGTGTGACCGGTTACCGACCGCAGCAGCGGCACCTGCCCATGCTGGCGACCCTGTCGCTGCTCGTGGGCGCCTACGTGTACGGCGCGTCGCAGTACACGGCGTTCGGGTCGGGGCAGGTCGTGTTCAACCTGTTCATCAACTACTCGTGGCTGCTGGTGGTCGCCGTCGGGATGACGTTCGTGATCCTGACCGGCGGGATCGACCTGTCCGTGGGGTCCGTCGTGGCGCTGTCCACGGTGCTCTCGGCGGAACTGCTGGGCGAACGCGGCTGGCCCGCGCCCGTCGTGATCGTGGTGGTGCTCGCGGTCGGTCTGCTGCTGGGCACCGGCATGGGCGCGCTGATCCACTACTTCGAGATCCAGCCGTTCATCGCCACGCTCGTGGGGCTGTTCTTCGCCCGCGGCCTGTGCCTGACGATCAGCACCGAGGCCCCGTCCATCGACAACGCGTTCTTCACGACGGTGGCGCAGACCCAGGTCCCGCTGCCGGGCGACTCGCACGTGTCGATCAGCGTGCTGATCGCGCTGGCGGTCGTGGGCCTGGCCGCCTACCTGCTGCACCACACCCGGTTCGGGCGGACCGTGTACGCGGTCGGCGGGAGCGAGTCCTCGGCCGTGCTCATGGGGCTGAAGGTGGCGCGGACGAAGGTGTCCGTGTACGCCCTGAGCGGGTTCTGCTCGGCGCTCGGCGGGCTGCTGCTGGTGTTCTACAAGCTGTCCGGCGACCCGCTGAGCGCCATCGGGACCGAGCTGGACGCCATCGCGGCCGTCGTCATCGGCGGGACGATCCTGTCCGGCGGCTCCGGGTACGTGCTCGGGACCGTGCTGGGCGTGCTGGTGCTCGGCATGATCCAGACGCTCATCGACTTCGACGGCACCCTCAGCTCGTGGTGGACGAAGATCGTGATCGGCGGCCTGCTGTTCGCGTTCATCGTCCTCCAGCGCGTGATCGCACGACGGTGATCCCGGACGGAAGAGGAGGACGGGGCCACGCGCCCGCACCGGAGGACCGGCGTCCCGCTCCTCGTCGCGGCCACCGCCCCGGCGCTGCTGCCGGGGCCCGCCGCCGTCGCGGAACCACCGACGTCGGGCTGGTCCTCACTGCTGACCTACAACGTCGCCGGCCTGCCGGAGGGCCTGTCCTCCGGCCACCCGGCGGTCAACACCCCGCTGATCAGCCCGAGGCTCGGCGCGTACGACGTGGTCGACGTGCAGGAGGACTTCAACCACCACGCGGCCCTGTACGCGGGTGACCGGCACCCGCACCGCACGGCGACCAGCGGGGGAGCGGGCTTCGGCGACGGGCTCAACACGCTCTCGAACTTCCCCGTCGGCGACGCCGCGCGCCACCGCTGGGACACCTGCGACGGCACGGACTGCCTGACCCCCGAGGGGTTCACGTCCGCGCGGGTCCGCCTCGCCGAGGGCGTGACCGTCGACCTCTGCAACGCCCACCCCAACGCGGGCACCGCACCGGCCGACCTCGCGGCGCGGCGGGCCAACACCACCCAGCTCTCCCGGTTCGTCGCGGCGAACTCGGCGGGCAACGCCGTGGTGGTCGCGGGCGACACCAGCACCCGCCTGGGTGCGGAACGTCCGCGGCGGCACGCCACCCGCGGCGGGCGCTCCCGCCCTGCTGTGCGACCCGGACGCCGTCACGGACGACTGCGAGGTCGTCGACGAGGTCCTCTACCGCGGCAACGCGCTCGTCCAGCTCGACGCCGTGCGCTACCACAACGACAACGCGGTGTTCCTCGACGCGAAGGGCGTCCCGCTGTCCGACCACCACCCGCACACCGTCGACCTCCGGTGGCGGCTCGCGGACGGGCTCCGGGTGAGCGAGGAGTTCGGCGGGCCCCACGGCACGCCGTTCACCGACCTGCCCGCGGTGGCGGGCGGCGCCGAACCCCGCACGGTGGTCCTGCGCGGCGGCAGCAGGCTCGACGCCGTCGGCCTCGACTTCGCCGACGGACGCCCGGTGCGCCACGGCGGGACCGGCGGCACCGGGTCGGTGGTGCGCCTCGCCGACGGGGAACGCCTGGTGGGTCACGCTGACCAGGGGCGAGCACCGGAACCGCACGCGGGTGTTCTCGGCCCGGCTGGTCACCGACCGGGGCACGGTCATCAGCGCGGGCACGCCGACGGGTGACGCGGTGACGTACACCGCGCCACCCGGCTGGCGGGTCGTCGGGTTCACCGGCCGGGCCGGTGACGAGGTCGACCGGCTCGGGGTCGTGTTCGCCCCCTGAGTCAGGCCAGCGGCGCCGCCAGGACGAACGTGGCGTCGGCCTTCGTCGTGCCGGAGGACTGGTACGGGTCGACGCGGATCGCGTAGTCCTGGTGGCGCAGGTAGCGGCCGGGGAGGTTGAACGACTCGAACGACGCGCCCGTCCCGGTCAGCCCCGGTCTGGCGCAGAACGTGGCGTCGCCGCGGAAGACCGCCGTGCCGTCGTTCGCGTCGAGCCGGACCCGGAAGTCCCAGTGCCGCAGGTAGCGGCCGGTCGGGTTGATCGACTCGAACGAGTAGCAGGACGGGTTGGCCAGACCGGCGCGGACGGTGAACGTGGCGTCCTGCCTGGTCGCGAGCGGGCTGGAGGCGCCGACCTGGTCGAGGTGGCCGAGCAGGTCCCGGTGCCGGACGTGCCGGTCGGGGAAGTTGGTCGAGCGCAGGGAGACCTTCGCGCCGACGGTGGGGGCGGGGGCCGAGCCCGCCGGTTCGCGCAGCACCGTGAGGTGCCGGACGAAGCCCGAGAGGCCACCGGGCAGGTCGGCCTTCGGCGTCCAGGTGCCGAAGCCGTCGTGGCTGTCGGTGTAGTAGTAGTGGCCCGAGGTGTAGGCGTCGAAGTAGAGGCGCCAGCCGCCGTTGTCCAGCCGCACCAGGGCCGGACCCTCCAGCGAGGAGCCCCAGCCCGCCCAGTTCCCGGTGCCCCGGAAGGTGTACGGGCCGGTGAGGCTGCCCGCCGTGGCGTACTCGATGTACTTGGTCGTCTCGTTCTTCACCATCGCGTGGTAGGTCGAGCCGATCTTCACCACGAACGTGTCGATGTGGTTGGGGCCGAGTCCGCTCAGCGGGACCGGGGTGCTCCACGTCGACAGCGCGGGGTCCAGCGCGCGCAGCTCGTGCGGGCGGAACGACGCGCCGCCGTCGACGGACAGCGACACGACCACGTGGACGCTGCCGTCGGAGTCGGTGAACCACTCCGGCGCCCAGGTGCGGGTGAGGTTCGCGGTCGGCAGGGTGACGGTGCGCAGGAACGTCCAGTCCACCAGGTTGTCGCTGCGGGCGAAGCCGATGGTGTTGCCGGTCCAGCCGGTGGTGTAGGTCAGGTAGTAGCGGCCGTCGGTGTGCCGCATGACGCTGGGGTCGCGGATGAGGCCCGTCGGCGGCGTGTAGGCCGGGCCCTTGGCCAGCTCGAAGTTCACCGCGTCCGAGGAGCGGTAGACGTACATGTTGGACTCGCTGCTGTTGGTGAACGCGGTCATCGTGTACCGCGACGCCTCGGTCGCGAGCGGGGCGACCGGTTCCGCCACGGCGGGCGCGCCGCCCACCAGGACCAGTGCGAGCGCCGCCGCCACGGCCCTCACTGGAGGACCCAGGTGGCGTCGGCCCGGCCCACGGCGTCGGACACCGGTTGCAGCAGCACGTCGACGCCGGTGTGCCGGACGTACCGGCCGGGGGCGTTGGTCGACTCGAACGACACCGCCGACCCGTCCGCCAGTCCCGCCCGCTGCTGGAAGCTCGCGTCACCGCGGAAGGTGGCCGTGCCGTCGTTCTTCTCCACGTGCAGCACGTGGTTCCGGTGCCGCAGGTAGTAGCCGGGGAAGTTGGTCGACTCCAGCGACACCGAGCCGCCGCCCGCGAGGCCGGTGACGACGCGGAACTGCGAGTCGGCCAGGTTGGTCACGTTGGCCTCGACGCGGGCCTTGAACTCCCAGTGCCGTACGTACCGGTCGGGGTAGTTGTAGGACTGGAGCCGGACCGGGGTCGGGCCGTCGGCGACCGGGATGCCGAAGTTCGGCGTGCCGTCGGCGTTCCAGTACAGCTTCTGCACGCGGGTGCGGCGGTTCGGGTCGTACAGCGGGTCTCCGACGATGTCCCGGTAGGACCGGTCGTGGTAGACCAGGACGTCGTTGCGGCCGTCCTCCGACGTGGTGAACGAGTTGTGGCCCGGCCCGTACTGGCTGGTGGCCGCGTTGCTGGTGAACACGGGGTCGGGGCTCTTCACCCAGGACGCGGGGTCGAGCAGGTTGCTCGACGCCGAGGCCGTGAGCAGGCCGAGGCAGTAGTTCGCGTCGGTGGCGCTGGCGGAGAACGTCAGGAAGATCCGCCCGTTGCGCTGGATCACGGCCGGGCCCTCGTTGACCTTGAACCCGCGCGTCTCCCAGTCCCGCGTCGGCACGGCGATCCGCACCGGCGTCCCGCTGATGGCCTTGGGACCGGCCATCCTCGCGATGTAGAGGTTCGAGTTGGTGGCGATGCCCGGCTCCGACTGGGCCCAGGCCAGGTAGCGGACGCCGCCCGCCTCGAACGTCGTGGCGTCCAGGGCGAAGGTGTCCCACGCCGTGGTGATCCGCGTCGGGGCCGACCAGGTGCCGGTCAGCGGGTTGGCCGACGACGACTCCATGACGTACATGCGGATGCGGAACGGCTCGTCGGCGCGTCCGGCGGCGAAGTAGGCGTACCACTTGCCGCCGATGGAGTGGAGTTCCGGCGCCCAGACGTTGGCGCTCAGCTCACCGCTGGAGTTCTTGCGCCAGATCACCGTCTCCGGCGCGGTCGTGAGCCCCTGGAGGGTGGTCGCCCGGCGCAGGACGACCCGGTCGTACTCCGGGACGGACGCGGTGAAGTAGTAGTAGCCGTCGGTGTGCCGCGAGATGTGCGCGTCGGCCCGCTTCTCGACGAGCGGGTTCGTGTAGCGCGCGGGCGACGCGGTGGCGGCGGACGGGGTCAGCGACAGGGTGAGTGCGGCGACGGCGAGCGTGGTGGCCAGCCGTCGCAGGATCGGCCTTCGTGGTGTGGGGAGCAAGGTGCCCCTTCCCGAGGAGTCCGCAGGGCGACCACGTCAGTGTTAGCGTTAACATGTTCGCCGTCAATACGTCATCTCGCCGTATCGCCGATTCCTCCGCGGGACCGATCGGTCGGGACCCGCGTGCGCCGCGGGTCCCGACACGGAATTCCTACCTCAGCGCGCAGGGCGCGAATCGTTCCAGGCCCTCGGGCTTCGCGGCGAGGCGGCCGATGGCCGTTTCGATGCGGTTGAGGGCTGCGACGCGCTTGTCCTCCAGCGGTCCGAGGATGGCGTTGTCGACGAAGTTCGCGCCGCCCTGTCCGGCGGTGTCGATCAACCGCTGGTTGGCCTCGGCGATCTGCTTGTCGAGGTTCTCCAGCTCCCTGGTCACCTCGGCCTGGGCACCCGCGGGCACCGCCGGGATGGCGTCCACCGGGCTCGGGCAGGCGATGGCCCCACCCGCGGCGGGCGCGCTCGACGTCGGCTGGGCGCCCGCGCTCGTCTCGGGGGCCTCCCCGCCCGCGTCGCCCAGCTCGCAGCGGGCGAACCGCTCCAGGCCCTCCGGCTTCGCGGCGAGGCGGCCGATGGCCGTTTCGATGCGGTTCAGCGCGGCGACGCGCTTGTCCTCCAGCGGTCCGAGGATGGCGTTGTCGACGAAGTTCGCGCCGCCCTGTCCGGCGGTGTCGACCAGTCGCTGGTTGGCCTCGGCGATCTGCTTGTCGAGGTTCTCCAACTCCTTGGTGACCTCGGCCTGGGCGCCCGCGGGGACGTCCGGGATGGCGTCGACCGGGCTGGGGCAGGCGATGGCCTGGTCACCGGCCTCGGGCGCGTCCGCCGCGCTGGTCGTGGTCGTGTTCGGCGGCGGTGCGGCCTGGCCCGGAGCGCCCAGCGCGCACGGGGCGAACCGCTCCAGGCCCTCGGGCTTGGCGGCCTGGCGGCCGATGGCGGTCTCGATGCGGTTGAGGGCGGCGACGCGCTTGTCCTCCAGCGGTCCGAGGATGGCGTTGTCGACGAAGTTCGCGCCGCCCTGTCCGGCGGTGTCGATCAACCGCTGGTTGGCCTCGGCGATCTGCTTGTCGAGGTTTCCCAGCTCCCGCGTGACCTCCGCCTGAGCGGCCGCGGGCACCGCCGGGATGGCGTCGACCGGACTCGGGCAGGAGATGACCTGCGCCGACCCGGTCCCGTCGCCGCCGCTGGCGAGCGCGGCGGCGGTGAGCGCCGTCGTGAGCGCGGCGATGCCGACGAGTCCTACCAGCGCGACACGACGTTTCTTGTGCTCGGGGAAGACGTGGGACATCGCAACACCTCACAGGGATCGGGGGGCCGCGCCGGTGCGAAACTTCCGGGGGTGGCGCAGATCGTTCTCGGTTCGTTGTGGAGTACGGACCGAAAATGCGACCGGTTCACCGTTGCCGAAACGTATCCGGGGAATCCCGTCTCCCACCGCCGTCGAATGCCGTCGAACAGCGGCCGTGAATCGTCGAAGGTCCCAGCTCAGAGCATGCGGGCGACCTGCTGGTACCGGACATTGTGAGCGTGCTACAACTGGGGGCGGGTGTGGGGACCGCCGCCGCGCAGTGGCCCCCACACCCTCCTCCGATCAGATCTTCCCGGTGCCCGCACCGCTGGTGACGCTCGACTTGACGCTGCTCGCCGCGTCCAGCGTGTAGGAGTACGGGATGGACTTCACGCTGCCACCGGCGTCACCCGAACCCGAGTTGACGAAGTGGTTGTTCCTGGCGACCAGGTTCGCCGCGGGAGAGCTGCCCTCGCCGCGGTGGAACGGGTCGTCGGTGTTCTCGAAGAAGTTGCCCTCGACCAGGACACCCGCTTCCTTCGTGGAGGCCACGCCGTAGGACGTCACGCCGCCGTAGAAGTTGTTGTACACGTGCACGGGGTTGCCGAAGCGCACCCGCGGGTGGCGCTGGTTGGTGCCGTCGAACCAGTTGTGGTGGTAGGTGACGCGCAGCTTGCCCGAGTCCTCGGACGCGTTGTCGTCGCTGTGGCCCAGCAGCATCGTCTTGTCGTGGCTGGAGAACTTGTTCCACGACACCGTGACGTAGTCCGAGGCGCGCTTGATGTCGAGAGCGCCGTCGTAGCCGTTGGAGAAGGAGTTGTGGTCCAGCCACACGCGCGTCGAGTACTGCACGTTGATCGCGTCGTCGTTCCAGTTCCGGAAGTTCACGTTGCGGACGATGACGTTCGAGGCGTTGGCGATGTTCAGACCGCTGCCCGTGATCGTCGCGCCGGAGCCGACACCGATGATCGTCTTGTTGGACGCCACCTTCGTCATGGACGACAGGGTGATCGTCCCCGAGACGCGGATGACGGCGGGGCTCGTCGACTTGGCCGCGTTGGTGAACGCCGTCGCGTCGCTCACGGTGACCGGCGGAGTGCTGCCGCCGCCGGTCGTGCCGCCGCCCTGGGTCGCCCAGCCCGCTAGATCGAACGGTGCGGCGTTCGCGGGCAGGGCCGCGGTCGCCGTGCCCACGAGGACGGCCGCGGCGAGCAGCGCCGCGCGCCACGGCTTCCTGGTGATGTTGGGGAACATTCGGTACCTCTCCTGGATTTCGGTGACCGTCGTCGTCGACGGTCGATCCCGCTTTCGGACAAGTGCTGGCGGCAGTTGTCGGCGGTCCAGTACTGGTATTTCTTTCCTCAGGATGGAAATCGTTCCCGGCAGGGACGATCCGCGATCACCACGAATCGACGACGTGGGTGGCGATGTGGTCGAGGTTCCAGTCGTCGCCCAGCCCCGGCAGGGTGGGCAGGGCGACGAGACCGTCCTCGTCCAACTCGTCCACGATCGAGTGCAGGTGCGGTGGGACCAGGTCGAAGTCGACGTGCGGGTGCAGCAGGCCCCGCTCGTACCACCGGCTCGCGTCGGAGGCGCCGAGCAGCGCCAGGCTCGCCGAGCCGTTGCCGTGGACCTCGCAGTCCACCCCGAACGACTCGGCCAGGTGCAGGACCTTGAGCACGGGCGTGATCCCCCCGCACCCGTTGGCGCCCGCCCGGAGGATGTCGCAGGCCCCGGAGGAGACCCACTCCGCGCGGGTCATGTGCTTGCCCCACGCCACCTCCGGGCCGATCACCGGGATGTCGAGCTGCTCGGCCAGCCAGCGGTACGACCCGACCGACGCCTCCTCCATGGGCTCCTCGAACCAGGAGAAGCCCAGCCGCTGCACGGCCCGGCCCAGCTCCAGCGCCTCGGTCCTGCGGTACCAGTGGTTCGCGTCCAGCATCAGCTCGACGTCGGGGCCGACGGCGTCGCGCACCGCCTCGCACGCCTCGACGTCCATCCGCACGCTGGGCGCGCCCGGCACCGGCGGCATCCAGGTGTGCAGCTTGATCGCCCGGTACCCCAGCCCCACCAGGCGCTTCGCGAACGCCGCGTAGTCCTGCGGCGTGGCGAGCCCGCCCGGCGTGGTGTCGCCGCACATCGTGCTGGCGTAGGCCGGAACCCGGTCGCGGGCACCGCCCAGCAGCTTCCACACCGGCAGGTCGACCCGGCGTCCGACGAGGTCCCAGAGCGCCTGGTCCACGTAGCCGAGCGCCCGGTCGGTGAACCCGCCGTGCGCGCCCCGCTGGCGGTGCGCCATCTCGCGCCAGAGCCGCTCCCGGTCCCACGGGTCCTGGTCGAGCAGCACCGGGCGGACGTGCTTGTCCAGCACGGCGGGCCGCACCTGGTCGGGCTGCACCTGGCAGTACCCGGTCACCCCGTCGGCGTCGGTGATCTCCAGCAGCGCCTCGCGCACCTCGTGCGGCTCGCTGGGGTGGCGGTGGCCCGCCTCGTCGACGGCGGTGTGCGCGGTGGTCGTGAACACCCGGACCCGGATCGACCTGATCACTTCCGCTGCTCCCATTCCTTCTGGGCGTTGGTCAGCTTCTCCGCGAGCCCCTTGAGGAAGTCCTGCGCGGACAGCTCCCCGAGCAGCACCTTCTGGTAGGCGGGCTCGCTGTCGGTCTTGGTGATCGAGGAGTACTCGGGCAGGTAGACCGGGGCGGGGACCAGCTTGGTGGCCGGGTCCTCCAGCACGCCCAGCGCCATCCGCACCGGCTGGTTGGCCTCGATCCACTTCTCCGACCGCACGTCGGTGTTGGCCGGGATCTGCCCCACCTTCTCGTTCCAGTAGCTGTTCGACTCCTGCGACACCAGGAACTCGACGAACTTCCAGGCCGCGTCGGTGTTCTTGCTCCCCTTGAAGACCGCGAACCCGTCGGTGGGGTTCGGCACGACGGTCTTCTTGCCCGACGGCCCCACCGGCAGGCTGATCGCGCCGACCTTGTCGGTGCCCAGCGCCTTGGTGACGTCGGAGTACGAGCCGAGGTTGTGGTGCATCATCGCGACCGAGCCACCGGTGAACTGGGCGACCATCTGCGTGTAGTTGTTGTTCACGTCCGCCTCGGGCGTGGCCTTCTTGTACAGCGAGGCGACCTTGCCCAGCAGTTCGGCGTTCGCGGGGTCGTCGACCGTGCTGGTCGTGCCCTCGAAGAACGACTCCACGCCGGAGTAGGCGTAGGTCTCGGTGAGGAGCTGGAACACCGAGCCCGCGCCGCCGCGGATCGTGTACCCGTAGCGGTTGGCGCCGAGGTCGGTCAGCTTCGTCGCCCGGTCGACCAGCTCGTCCCACGTGGTCGGCGGCGCCAGCCCCGCGGCCTCGAACCAGTCCTTGCGGAACCAGATCACGTCCAGGTTGCCCGACGAGGGGGCCGAGTACAGCTTGCCGTCCGGCGCGGTCTGCCGCACGGTCTCGACCAGGCTCGGCAGCAGCTTCCCCTTCAGCGGACCGGAGTCGACGCGCTCGTCGAGCGGTTCGAGCGCGTCCTGCCCGACCAGGTTCGCCAGGTACGACGTGGTCACACCACCGACGTCCGGCACCGACCCGCCCGCTATGGCGGTGTCGTACTTCTGCTGCACGGACGCGCTGGGGATGCCGACGTACTCGACCTCGATGGTCGGGTTCTTCGCCTCGAACCGCTTGATGAGCTCCTCGTAGATCGGCGTCCGTCCGGGTCCGCCGTTGTTGTCCCAGAACGTGATCGTGGCGTTGCCACCACCGCTGCCCCCGCCCGCGTCCGAACAGCCCGCGAGCGCGAGGCCGAGGGACAGGACGACCGCTGCCGCGCGACGGATTCTCATCGAAACCCCAATCGGTGGATACCCCGGTCTTCAAGCCGAGGAGGAGTCGATCTGCGGATGGTGCAGCTGGGTCCCGGGTCCGGAGTGGACGGGCGACACCGGTCGCCGCCGATGGGCCGGGTGGTCCGCGGGGCGTGTCGGGGGCGGTGGTGGAGCGTGCGCACCGCGACCGCCTCTACCCCGACCAGGAGCGAGCGGTGGGGTCGTCGCGGACGTTCGGCTGCGTCCGGCTGGTCTGCAACCGGGCGTTGGAGGTCCGCACCACCGCGTGGAGCCAGGAGCGGCGGCGGGTCGGTTGCGGCGACACGTCGGCGTCGATCACCGCGGGGAAGCGGACCGACGAACTCGGTGTTCCGAACGAGGTGTCCCCGCTGCCGTCGCAGCAGTGCCCGCGGCACCAGCAGGTGGCCGTGTCGCGGGACCCGGCCGGTCGGTGGCACGCGTCGATGCTGGTCGAGACCAGCATCGGCCACCTCGCACCGCTGACGACCGCGATCGGCGTCGACGCCGGGCTCACGCCCCTGCTGACCCCGTCCACCGGGGAGGCGATCGCCAACCCGAGGCAGGAGCGCCGCGAGCGGGTGGCGTCGGCCCGTGCGCGACGGGACCCGGCTCGCGAGGCCAAGGGCTCCGACAACCGGGACGAGGCTCGCACCGCGGTGGCCCGCGTGCACGCCCGGATCGCCGGCAGGCGGCGGGATCCGCCGCGCAGGCCGACCGCTCGACTCGTTCGTGGGAACCCGGCGATCGTGGTCGAGGACCTCGCGGTCCGCAACACGGTCCGCAACCGCTCCTCGGCCCGCGCCATCAGCGACGCGTCCTGGTCGGGGGTCCGGTCCGTGCTGACCCGCGAAGCCGCCTGGTGCGGCCGCACGGTGATCGCGGTGGACCGGTGGCACCCCTCCGGCAAGACCTGCTCGCGATGCCGGCGCGTGCTCGACACGCCGCCTTCGGGCGTGCGGGAGTGGACCTGTCCCGGTCGCGGTGAGGTCCACGACCGGGACGTCACCGCCGCACGGGACATCCCGGCCGCCGGACGGGCGGTCGCTGCCCGCGGGGACGGAGTCGGACCGAACCGGTGCCAGTGGTCGGTGGGGCATCTGTCGGAACCTCCCTTCCGGGGGAGAGGAAACAGGAACCGTTCGCTGTGAGGGGATGGGAATCCCCGCCTTTCCGGGGGAGGACGTCAACCCTTGACCGCCCCTGCGCTCAGTCCCTGCACCAGGAACCGCTGGACGACGGCGAACACGAGCACGACCGGCACCGCGGCGACCACGCCGCCCGCCGCCAGCGCCCCGAAGTCGGTGTTGAACTCGCCGAGCGCGTAGCTGAGCCCGACCGGCAGGGTGAACTTGTCCTGCCTGCTCGCGAACATCAGCGCGAACAGGAAGTTGTTCCACGCCCCGATGAACGCGAACGACCCGACGGCGACCAGCGCGGGCCGCAGCAGGGGCAGGGTGATCGCGAAGAACGCGCGCGGCCTGGAGCAGCCGTCGACCATCGCGGCCTCCTCCAGCTCCACCGGGATGTTGCGCACGAACCCGCTCATCAGGATCAGCGCCAGCGGGAGCTGGAAGGCGGTGTCGGCGATGATCAGGCCGGTGAGGCTGTTGAGCAGACCCGCGTTCTTGAAGATCACGAACAGCGGGATGAGCATCATCGCGCCGGGGACGAACTGGGTGCACAGCAGCGCGAGCAGGAACACCCGCTGGCCGCGGAACCGGAAGCGCGCCAGCGCGTAGCCGCCCATCAGCGCCAGCACGCTCACCACGCCGAGCGTGCCGACGGCCACGACGAGGCTGTTGGCGAAGAACACCCCGAACCCGAGGCCGTTCCACACCGTGTCGAAGTGCTCGAACGTGATCGGCCACGGCACCAGCGCCGTCGACCCGGTGGGGCGGAAGGCGAAGACGAGCATCCAGTAGAACGGCACCAGCGTGAACAGCAGGTACAGGCCCAGCGGCAGGTACAGCCGCCAGCTCCGGCCCGGCTCGCCGCGGCGCTTCGGGCGCGGCGGGGTGTTCCGGCTGGGCGGGTCGACCTCGACCCGCCTGATGAGGGTCTCGGTCATCGTCGGCTCCCGAACTTGGACACCCGCAGGTAGAGGATCGAGAAGAACAGCAGGATCACGAAGCCCACGACCGTCAGCGCCGAGCCGTAGCCGAAGTCGTGGGAGTCCACGGCCTTGCGCGCGACGTACAGCGGCAGCGTGGTCGTCTGGTTGGCGGGACCGCCGCCGGTGAGGGTGTAGATCAGGTCGACGTTGTTGAACTCCCACACCGCGCGCAGCAGCGTGGACAGCACGATCGCGTCGCGCAGGTGGGGGAGCGTGACGCTGAGGAACCGCTGCCACCGGTTCGCGCCGTCCACGGACGCCGCCTCGTAGAGGTCCTTCGGGATCGTCTGGAGGTCGGCGAGCAGCAGGATGGCGAAGAACGGCACACCGCGCCACAGCTCGGCGACCACCGTGGCGGCGAAGACCGTGTCCGGGTTGCCCAGCACCGACGTGCCGTGGTCGCCGATCCCGAGGTTCGCCAGCTCCTGGAACACCCCGGTGGACGGGTTGTACAGCAGGATCCAGATGCCGGTGGTCAGCACGCCGGACACCGCCCACGGGGAGAACACCAGCGACCGCGCCACGGCCCGGCCGATGAAGGTCTCGTTGACGATCAGCGCGAGCGCGAGGCCCAGCAGGAGTTGCAGCCCGACCTGCACGACGACCCACTTGGCGCTGAACAGCAGGCTCTGCCAGAACAGCGGGTCGTCGGTGAGCATCCGGTGGAAGTTGTCCAGCCCGGCGAAGCCGTTCTTCCACGGCTGCGTCACGTTGTAGCGCTGGAGGCTGTAGTAGACGACGCTGCCGATCGGGTAGACCAGGAACGCCGCGAGCACGGCCACCGTCGGCAGGATCAGCGCGTACGGCGCCCACTCGCGCCGCTTGCGGCGGCGCGGCGGTGTCGGCAGCGGCCGGGTCGCCAGTGCCGTCACGAGGGGTTCCACCCGTCGGTGCCCGCGAGGTAGGTCCGCACGGTGTGGCGGGCGGCGTCGGCCTCGGAGAGCTGCGGCCGGTCGGTGCCGGTGCCCGCGCCGGGTCCGGTGTTGCGGAACTCGGCGAAGCGGGCGTCGCGCCAGGAGAAGCCGGACATGTCGGTCCACGGCGCGGTCTTGACCGCGGCGGGCAGCACGGTGTCGCGGACGACGACCTGGGCGACGGCGTCGACGTCGCCGCCGGGGTGCCACGGCCTGCCCAGGTAGTAGGTGCGGGACTTCGCGGTGCTCACCACCGTGCTGTCGACGATGAGGAAGCCGAACGGGTTGTCGCGGCGGGTGCTGGCGGCGGTGAGGTAGCCGTTCGGGTCGCCGCCCCGGTCCAGCGCGGTGATGGTGGCGCGGTCGAAGACGGCGGTCGCGCGGCCGAACAGGAAGTCCACGTCGCCGCTGATCGAGCAGTTCCGGTAGTACTGCCGCGCCCGCGTGCCGACGGCCGGGGTGTCGGCGTAGAGGGTGTCCTGGTGGCCGAGGAAGGTCACGCGGTCGAACAGCATCCGGTCGCCGGTGGCCTTCACCGCGACGGCCTGCGTGGCGGTGATCTCCGGGTGCTTCGCGCGGTCGAACGAGTTGCGGAACGTCAGGTCGCGGGCGGTGAAGTCGGTGGCCGCCAGCGTCGCCGTGGCGCTGCCGGTCGTGCCGTAGGTGCTGCCGTCCGGCTTCCTGGTGCCGCTCGCGTTGTCGTAGTCGATGACCACGTCGGACGCCCGGCCGGTGGAGCCGCGCAGCACGAGGCCCTTCTTGCTCGCGGGCACGGTGATCACCTCGCGGTAGACGCCCGGCTGGAGGGTGATCACCGCCCCGGCGGGGGCGGCGTCGATCGCCGACTGCACGGTCGCGAAGGAGCCGACGCCCTCGACCGAGACACCGGGGGGCCGGGCACCCGCCCGGAGGTGGGCGATCCGGTGCGCGGGTTCCAGCCCCCGGTCCAGCGCGGGCGTCCAGCCCGCGTCGGTGCCCAGCGCGGCGGTCGGGTTCGCGGCGTTGAACGCGGCCAGGAGGCTGGTCGGCCTGCCGTCGACGAGCGTCCCGCGCTCGGTCATCGCGGTGCCGCCCCAGTTGTGCACGGCCCGCTCGGGCCTCGCCCCGCCGCGGAACCGGAAGTGGTTGTTCTGCGCGTACAGCGCGGAGTTCACGCCGACGCCCCAGCTGTAGACGTGGTGCTCGCGCGGCTCGTAGAGGTTGTTGTAGACGTGGACCTGGCCGAACCGCACCCTGGGCGCGCGTTCGCCGACGTCGCGGAAGACGTTGTGGTGCACCGACACGCGCAGCTTGCCGGGGTCGGTGGTCGAGGTGTTCGAGGACCCGATGAGCATCGTCTTGGCGTGGTCGGTGAAGAGGTTGCGCGACGCGGTGACCAGGTCGGAGCCGGTGGTGATGTCGAGCTGGCCGTCGTGGACCTGGTAGGGGCGTCCGAAGTGGACCGGTGCCGCGCTGTCCGGGTTCGGCTGGTCGGTGAAGGTGTTGCCGTCGACCCACACGTGCGTGGCCCGTTGCAGCGACACCGAGTCGTACAGCGAGTTCCAGTTGCCGGGGGCCTCGCCGGGGGAGTTGTCGTTCGGGTCCCACCGGGGGAAGCAGTCGGCGGTGTCGCGGAAGGTCAGGTTGCGGATGATCACGTTGTCCGCGCCGTGGACGCGCAGGCTGCCGCCGGTGATCCCGGCGCCCCCGCCCAGTCCGACGATCGTGGTGTTCGAGGTGACGGTCAGGCCGATCGTGGCGCCCTGCTTGGCCGCCGACGCGGCGCGGGCGTCCTCCAGCGGCCCGGACGGGTCCTGGTCGCGACCCCAGACGGCCGGGTCGTACGCCGCCAGGTAGGCCTCCCGCGTGTAGCCGTCGACCGCGTGGTCCTCGCAGGTCAGGGGAGTGCCGTCGGCGGCGGTGTCGGCGTCGACCACCCCGGCGACGTAGACGATCTTCGGCTCGGTGTCGGCCAGCGCGGCGACGAGTTCGGCCCGGTTCCGGACGGTGTGCACGTGCTCCGCCGTCGCCGCCGAGCCGCCGGTGGTGCCCGTCCCGCTGGACGCCCAGCCGTCCCCGGCGGGCAGCACCTGCCTGCCGAGGTCGGGTCCCGACGCGTTCGCGGCGGGCACGGCCACCGCTAACGCGCTCATCGTGGACAACACGAGCGCACATCTCCTCAACCGCATGGCGGTGTGCCTTTCCTGGTCGTGACAGAGGTCTGGACAACTCATTCCTGAGTTGTTCGGACCGGGGTTGATTCATGGATATGAACGCCGTCCAGACTGGTGAAACGAATATTACGAATGCGTGTGCTTTGCGTCAATGAATTGAGTCTCGATTCAGAGGTATTCGATTTTTCGACAATTCATTCGACGCCATTCGAATCGAAGTCCGTCGAACGCGTTCAGCGGGTCGGTTCCGCCCGCGGGGCCGGGCGTCCGTCAGGGTGAAACCGTCTCGTGGGCGTGCCGCCGCTTCCCAATGGGGGCTTACGGTCGTGCCGGGTCGAGCCGTAGCCTTCGGTAGACCAATCACTGGGTACTCACCGGTAGCGAGGGGCGCGCGTGGTCACGATCGCCGATGTGGCGCGACATGCCGGCGTCGCGCCGAGCACCGTGTCCTACGTCCTCACGGGCAGGCGGTCGATCTCGGCCGCGACCAAGGAACGGGTGCGCGCCAGCGTCCGGCTGCTCGGGTACCGCTCCTCGACGCCCACCCGCACCCCGACCGGTGCGGCGGCGGGCGTGCTGGCGATGGTCCTCCCGCTGCGGGACGGCATGAACATGCCCGTGGTGACGCAGTTCGTCATCGCGGTCGCCAGCGCCGCGCGGCGGCACGGGCAGGACGTGCTGCTGCTGACGGCCGACGAGGGCGCCGACGGGGTGCGGCGGATCGCCGACAGCGGCCGGGTCGACGGGCTGATCGTGATGGACGTCGAGATGCACGACGACCGCGTGCCGGTGCTGCTCGAACTCGCCAGGCCCACCGTCCTCATCGGCGTGCCCGCCGACGCCACCGGACTCACCTGCGTGGACCTGGACTTCGCGGCGGCGGGCGCGCTGGGCGTCGACCACCTCGCTGACCTCGGCCACCGCAACCTCGCGCTGCTGGGCGCGCCCAGATCGGTCTACCGCAGGGACACCGGGTTCGCCCACCGCACGACGGCGGGCTTCAGCGCGGCGGCCATGCGGCGCGGCATCGCGATCACCACGTCACCGGTCGAGCACGACGCCCCGTCCGTGCGGCGGTTCGTCACCGAGCTGCTCCGCGACCACCCGTCGGTCACGGGTCTGGTGGTGCACAACGAGACCGCGCTGCCTCTGGTGGTCGAGTCCCTGCGCTCGCTCGGCCGCCGCATCCCCGAGGACGTCGCCGTGGTCGCGCTGTGCCCGGACGACGTCGCCGAGCGGACCAGCCCTCCGCTGACGTCGGTCAACATCCCGGCGGACGAACTCGGGCACGAGGCGGTGGCGCTGCTGCGCCGCAAGCTCGACGGGGAACCGGTGCCCGCGCTCACCCTGCTGCCGCCGAGGCTGACCGACCGGGCCAGCGCCGAACGCGGACCGCTCGCCCCGTAGCGCCCTCGGACCGATCGGTCCGACGTCACACGCCGATCGCGAGCACCGCCACGTCGTCGTCGGCCTGGCCGGGCGGCACGAGTTCGGCGATGACGGTGTCCACGACGGCGCGCGGAGGTTTGCCCGCGAGGGTCGCGAGCAGGGCGCACAGGTCCGCGACCGAGTCGTCGTAGTCGAGGTCGCGCCGTTCCACGAGCCCGTCGGTGTGCAGCAGGACGGTGCTGCCCGGCTCCAGCACCACCCGGTGGTCCGCGCGCGGCCCCGACCGGAAGTCGGGGAAGCCGAACAGCATGTCGTGGCCGCGCAGCAGGTCCACGGTGCCGTCCGGGCGGACCAGGACCGGCTCCGGGTGGCCCGCGTTGCTGTAGTCCATCGTCCACCGGCCGGAGCCGTCGGCGTGCGGGGTGAGGTGGACGTGCACCAGGGTGCCGTGGGCGGGCACCGGGATGCCCGCGAGCGCCGACTCCAGCGCCTCCACCGCCTTGGCGGGACCGGCGACGGGCAGGCACCACGCCGCCTGGCGGAGCATGCTGCGCACCTGGCCCATCAACGTCGACGCGTGCACGTCGTGGCCGGTGATGTCGCCGACCGTGACCGCGACCGTCCTGCCGCCGGGCAGCGGGATCGCGTCGTACCAGTCGCCGCCGACGGCTTCGTCCACATCGGACGGCAGGTAGGCCGCGGCCGTCGTCAGCCCCGGCACCTCGGGCAGCGGCGAGAGCATCGCCTCCTGGAGTTCGCGGGCCACGCCGACGCGGCGCTCGATGAGGCGCACGCGTTCGAGCGCCTGGCCCGTGTAGGCGGCGATCGTCGTGATCACCTCGCGCTCGCCCGCGTCGAGCGGGTGCGGTCCGTCCCAGCCGAACACCAGCGCGCCCACCACCTCGCGCATCCCCACCAGCGGGGCGCAGGCCGTGGCGTGCAGGCCCATCCTGCGGTAGAGGTCGACGGTCTCGGGCGGGAAGTCCTCCGCGAGCGCGTCCGGGTCGGAGTAGCAGACGAGCCTGCGCTCCCGCACCGCCTTGGCCGTGACCAGCGGGGCGTCCAGCCCGTAGCTCTCGTACTCGCCGACGGCGAGGTCGAGGGGCAGCCGGGGGTCGGCGACCCGCCGCAGCCCGCCGTGCCGCTCGGTGATCACCAGGCCGACGTAGGTCGGGGCGCTGTCACCGGACACGAGGTCGCTGACCTGGTGCCGGATCTGCTCCAGCGTCCGCGCGCTGGCCAGCGACTGCGCGGCGGTGAGCAGGATCTGGTTGCGGTCGTGCGCGACGTCGAGCATGGCCGACAGTTCGAGGGTGCGGTCGCGCTCCCGCGTGTGGTGGCGGGTCGCGAGCCGCAGCCGCAGCTCGGTCGTGCACATCGCGGCGAGGTCCGCGAGCGTGGCCAGCTCGTCGTCGGTCCACTCCCTGGGCTCGGTGTCGATCGCGCACAGCGAGCCGAGCACGTCGCCGTCGAGCGAGGTCAGCGGCATCCCCGCGTAGGCGACGACTCCCAGGTCCTGCACGGCGGGGTTGTCGCGCACCCGCTCCGACGCGCGCGCGTCGGCTATCACGAGCGGTTGTCCGTCGGCGACGACGTGCCTGCAGAACGAGTGCGACAGCGGGGTCTCGCGCGCCGTGGCCCACGGCTCGGCCAGACCCGCGAGGCCGGGGAGGACCTGCCGGTCCCGCTCGACCAGCGACACGAGCGCCACCGGCACCCGGAGCTGCACCCGGACCATGGCGGCGAACCGCTCCATCACCGAGTCCGAGGTCGTCGACAGACCGGTGTCGTGCAACGCCCTGAGGCGCTCCGGGTCCCGCAGCGCGGCCGTCGCGGCGTCCGGTGGCGGCTGGCCGGACCGATCCCCCACGTGACCCTCCTGCTCACCCGGCGCCGGCGCGCCCGGTGCGGGTTCCACGATAGTTCGGTGGGGGAGCCCGCACTCCCGGTGCCCATCGCTGGCCCGGACCGGCGGTGAGTCCCGCCACGCGCGGTGGCGCACGGCGTGCGAGCGGGCCAGACCGGTACTAGGTTCGGGGAATGGGGACCGAACAGGCTGGAACGGCCGAGAACGAGACGATCACCGGCAGCCAGGAGGTCCGCGACGAGGCCGTGCTGGTGACCGTGAAGGGTGAGGTGGACGTCGCCACCGCGCCCAGGCTGCGCGGCTGGCTGGAGCAGGCGTTCGCCGCGAAGAAGGCCTCGGTCGTGCTCGACCTCACCGGGGTGGAGTTCTTCGGCTCCGTCGGGCTCGCCATCCTGGTCGAGTTCCACGGCCGCGGTGAGCTGGAGGGCGTCGAGCTGCGCACGGTGGCTCCCGCCCGCGCCGTGGCGGGTCCGCTCTACCTCACGACGCTGGACAAGGTGCTCAAGCTCTACCCCGACACCGCTGGGGCGCTCACCGCGAGCTGAGTCACCGCAGGAACTCCAGGAGCGCGTCGAGCAGCGCGTCGGGAGCCTCCTCCGGCACGTAGTGCCCCGCGCCGGGCAGCACCACCCCGGTCACGTCGTCGGCCACGGCCCGCATGGTCCGCTCGACCTCCTCCGCGGACGCGTGTTCACCGCCGATCGCGAGCACCGGCACCGCGAGCCTCGCCCGCCGGGTCCTCTCGACGACCTGGGGGCCGCTCCGCTCGCTGCGGTAGAACTCGAAGCTCGCGCGCAGCGCGGCCGGGTCGCGCAGCACGTCCACGTAGACGTCCACGGCCTCCTGGGGGATCGCCTCCGGTGAGGCCGCCTTGGACGCGAACTGGTGTCCGAAGTAGACCTCCTCGCGGCCCGCGACCATCCGCTCGTTGACCTCCGCGAGCCGGTTGAACGCGAAGTGCCAGAGGTGCTCGTTGGTCGCCGGGTCCATCAGCAGCGGCGGTGACGGAGTGACGCCGGGCAGGATCGCCTCGGCGACGGCCAGCGACGTGACCCGCTCGGGGTGGTCGGCGGCCAGCACGTAGCCGATCATCATGCCCACGTCGTACCCGACGACCGCGAACCGCTCGTGCCCCAGCGCGGTCATCAGCGCCGCCGCGTCCGAGGCCAGCGTGGCGGCGTCGTACCCGGTCGCGGGCTTGTCCGAGGCGCCGGTGCCGCGCGGGTCGGCGGCGATCACCGTGAAGCGGTCGGCCAGCGCGGGCATGACCAGCCGGAAGCCGTACCAGAACTGGGGCCAGCCCGGCAGCAGGAGCAGCGGCGGGCCGTCGCCGCCGACGACCGCGTGCAGGGTGGTGCCGTCGACCGCGACGAACTCGCTGCGGAACCGCTCGGTGAAGCCCTCGGGGAGGTGGGGCACGCCGGTCACGTCGTGGGGCACGGGGTCTCCTGTCCGGTTCGAGCGGATACTTCATCCGCTGCTGGGCCGAACCGTAGCACGGAAACGGATAGTTCATCCTTTAGGTTGAGGTATCCGCTCCCGGTAGCGTGGGCGCGTGACGTCCGGTCGAGTGTCCGAACCGCCGCGCAGGGCGGACTCGCTGCGCATCCGCGCCCGCCTGCTCGACGAGGCCAGGCTGATGCTCGTCGAGAACGGGGTCCCGTTGCAGCTCAACGACCTCGCCCGCCGGGCGGGCGTCGGCGTGGGCACCGTGTACCGCCACTTCGCCACCAGCCAGGCCCTCGTCGAGGCCCTGGCGGTCCTGCGGTTCCAGGGCCTGCTCGACGCGGCTCGGCTCGCCACCACCGAGCCCGACCCGTGGACCGCCATCGAATCGGTGCTGCGCGAGCAGGTGCGGCTGGAGGTCGAGCACGCCGAGGTCCGAGAGGTCCTCGCGGCCACCTTCGACACCCACCCGGAGATCGCGGCGGCCAAGGCCGAGCTGGAGTCGATCACCACGGCCCTGCTGGTGGCGGCGCGCGCGGCGGGCGTGGTGCGCGCCGACCTCGACGCCTGCGACCTGCGCAGGCTGATGTGCGGGGTCGGGTACGCGGCGACCATCGGCGACGATGACCCGTCCACGTCGGCGGAGCTGTACCTGCGGGTGGTGTGCGCGGGGATCCGGACCGGCTGACCGGGGCCGCGGGGTGGTCGGGCCACCCCGCGGCCACCCGGCTAGTTCACGCAGCCGTCGGACGGCGGGCCGGGCTGGTCCGGCGCGTGGGGTGCGTCGGACAGGAACCCGGCGACGAACGCGCGCACCGCTGCCGGGTCCAGGGGGAGCGCGACAACGTTCCCGACGTCGGTAGCGGGCCCGTGCGGCACGGTGGCCGTGGTGATGCCCGCGTTCGGGGTCAGGGTCGACACGAACGCGAGCAGGTTCCAGGCCGGGTCGGTGCGGACGCCGGTCCCGAGCGCGTCGAGCACCGCGGCGACCCTGTCCGGGTCGCGCAGGACGGCCGGGTCGAGGAGCTTGGCGGTCAGCGACCGCAGGAACACCTGCTGCCGGACCACCCGGTCCAGGTCGCCGTTCGGCAGGCCGTGGCGCTGGCGCAGGAACGCGAGCGCCTGGTCACCGGACACGGTCGACCGGCCCGCGGGCAGGTTCGCCCCGGAGAGGTCGTCCGACGCGGCGGCCGTGAGGCAGACCTCGACGCCACCCACGACCGTGCTGACCGCGGCCACGGCCGCCAGGTCGACGGTCGCGTAGTGGTCCACGTGCGCGCCCGTCACGGCCTCGACCGTCCGCACGAGGTCCTGGGGCTCGCCCACCTCACCCGCGACGTAGGCGGAGTTCAGCTTGCCCGCGCCCCGGCCGGGGATGTCGACCCACGAGTCGCGGGGGAGCGAGACCGCGTCGACCGACCCGTCCAGGCCGACGCGGGCGAGCACCACCGAGTCGGTGCGGCCGGTGTCGTCCAGGCCCGCCAGCAGCACGGTCCTGGGCTCGATGGGCGCCGCGGCCTCCAGCTTCTCGGTGCGGGTGGGGGAGGACGGCGCCAGGACCACCGCCGTGGCGACGGCGGCGGCCGTGAGCACGGTCGCGGACAGCAGGGCCAGCGGGCGGCGGCGGGACTGCCTGGCGCTCAGCGCGGCCCGCACGGCCCGCGAATCGACCGCCTCGGCGGCCTCGGCGGCGATGGCCTCGCGGATGAGGGCTTCCTGCTCGGTCATCGCAGCACCTCCGACGGGCTGGTCTCGTTGACGCGCAGCGTGTGCAGGGCGCGGGAGAGGTGGCTGCGCACGGTGCCCTCGGTGCAGCCGAGGACCTGGCCGATCTCGGTGGTCGTGGCGTCCTCGTAGTAGCGCAGGACGAGCGCCGCCCGCTGCTTGTGCGGGAGGACGGCGATCCGCGCGCGCATGGCGTCCCGCTCGGCGTGCCGCACAGCCGGATCGGGCACGGCGGGCGACAGCTCGTCGAGGGTGGCGTGCGTGGTGGACACGTCGCGGCGCGCGCGGCGGCGGCGCCAGGACAGGTACTCGTTGGTCACCATCCGCCGCACGTAGAGGTACGGCGCGTCCAGCACGCCGATGCGGCCCCACCGGGACCGGGCGCGCACCAGCACGTCCTGCACGATGTCCTGCGCGAGGTGCTTGTCGCAGGTGAGGGCGGTGGCGTAGCGCAAGAGCCGATCTAGACGATCGGCGACGAACTGGTCGTAGCCGTCCCGCACGTCGTCCCCTTCTGTCGAGGTGGTTGCGTTGCGGTCGGGAAACTCCTCGACCGGGTCGCAACGTTGAACCACCTCGCGGTGACGTGCGTCACCAGGCTGGGTGAGGGGGCCGGTGGCCCGACCCCCTCATCCTGTCAGCCGCGGTGCCACTTCTGGTTGGCGCCGCCGACGCAGTCCCAGATGTGCAGGACGGCGTCGTTGTTCGGGTTCCACTCGGCGATGTCGAGGCACTTGTTCGACTGCGGGTTCACCAGGTCGCCCGCTCCGCTGAGCACCCACTGCTGGGCGGCGTTGCCGCTGCACGTGGCGATCTGCACGGCGGCGCCGTTGGTGACCGCGCCCCACGCCACGTCCATGCACTTGTTGTTCTCCGTGCGCACGGTGCCGTCGACGAACTGCCACCTCTGGTTCGTGCCACCCGTGCAGTCCCACACGATGAGGCGCTGGCCGTCGTTGAAGTTCCAGTTCGGCACGTCGACGCACTTGCCGTGCCAGTTGCTGACGATGCTGTTGCCGGTCGGCTGCGGACCCCCGCCGCCCGCGCCGAACGGGGTGAGCACGATGCCCGCCGCGCGCGGGTCGCCGTCGTGGACCAGGGACTCCTGGGCCTGCACGTCGTCGAACGCGAACCCGTAGGCCTTGCCGTCCACCATGTTCTGGTGGATGATCCGCGAGTAGTGGTCGGTCAGCGAACCCTGGTAGAAGTCGCCGGGGCCGCCGCCGGGCTGGGTGTCGATCCGGCCCAGGGTGGAGCGGTGCAGCGCCGCGCACAGGGTGCGGGCGATCGGGCCGACCACCTGGTCGTTGGGCGCGTGCAGGTTGCCGTCGCAGCCCCACACGTGGGCCGTGGTGGGCTTCTGGAACGACGCCACCTGCTGGCCCGAGGTGTTGGTGAAGTTCATCGTGGTGCCGGACGTGCGGCCGAAGAACTTGATGTTCGGCTGGTCGCCGAACGGCACGACGGTGAGCGTCTTGCCCGAGTACGCGCCCCAGGCCTGGTCGATGTAGGGCTGGAGGTAGTTGGCGTCCATCAGCCCGGCGCCCGCCGCCTTGCTCGGGGCGAGCACGCGCAGCACGGTCCCGTCGGACCTCGTCACGACCGAGTTGCCGAAGCCCGCCTGGTTGCGGACGGCGTTGATCACGGTGTCGCGGCCGTTGCCGACCAGGTCGCCGGTCCGCTTGGTGGCACCGTTGGCACCGGTCACCGTGACCGCGTGCGGCACGGCGAACTGGTCGACCTGCGAGCTGTTGAGCCAGAGGCCGGCGTCGTTGTAGGTGAACTCGCTCCAGTCGAACAGGATGTTCTTGTTGGCGTCGCCCGCCCAGGGCGCGGGCTGGACGAAGCCGTCCGGGGTGAGCGAGAGCTTCAGCTTCTCGCCGAAGGACATGTAGACGCGGCCGGAGATGAACCGCGGCACGCGCACGGTCACGTTGCCGCCGTTGCCGGGGCCCGCGATGGACACGTCCGGGGCGGGCGTCGGGGGGAGACCGCCCGCGGGCCACGGCGTGAAGCCGCCGCCCTGGTTGACGTAGCCGAGCCGCCCGTTGCGGATGTCGGTGCCCAGGACGTACAGGTACACCGCGTCGGAACGGCCGCTGTTGTTGGTGACGGTGAGGGGGAGCAGGTCGGGGCCGATGGCCGCCGCCGGTCTGGCGACGAGGGCGACGGAGGCCGCCACGGCGAGCGCGGTGAGCGCGCTCAACCACTTCGTTGTGGTGCGCAAGGAATCTCCTCGGTGACGCGGGCAGGGACCGCTTCCCGGTGAGGTGGGGGGACCGCCGCCGGGAGGCGAGGAAGGACGGTGCGCCACCGCCGACCACCGTCGGTGGAAGCGCTCTCACAGCGTCCGGCCCAGCCTGGATCCGTGTCAAGTGGACGTGAGCCCACTAGGGGTTACGAAACTGTTGCGTCTCGGTGCCAGCTCGCCAGCAGCGGCAGCACCTTGGCCGTGGGCGAGTCGGGCTGCACGGTGTAGACGATCAGCTGCTGGTCCGGCTCCTGCGGCGCGGACACGATCTCGATGTCGAACGCCAGGTCGCCGCCGACCGGGTGGCGGATCAGCTTCGCCACCGACGCGTGGTCGCGCACCTGGTGGTCGGCCCACCAGCGGGCCGCGTCCGGTTCGGCGGCCCGCAGCTCGTCGATCAGCGCGGTGAGCCTTCCGTCCTGCGGCCTGCGCGCGACCTCGCGGCGCAGCGTGGCCACCGTGTTCGAGGCGAAGTACGGCCAGTTGACGATCCGCTCCCGCGCCAGCGGGTCCAGGAAGAGGAAGCGGGCCAGCGACGAGCCCGGCGCCAGGTCGTAGAGCACGGCGCTGAACAGGGCGTTGGTGGCCAGCACGTCGGTGCGCTGGCCCAGCAGCAGCACCGGGAGGTGGTCGAGGGCCGACATGATCCGCAGCAGGCCCGGATCGGCCCGCTGCACCGGTACGACCGTGGTCGCCCGCCGCCGCGCCGTCGGCTCGGCCAGGTCGACCAGGTGGGCGCGCTCGACGTCGGACAACCGCAGCGCCCTGGCCAGCCCGTCGAGCACGGCGGTCGAGATGTTCGCCTGCCGCCCCTGTTCGAGCCTGCTGTAGTAGTCCGGGCTCAGGCCCGCGAGCACCGCCAACTCCTCCTTGCGCAGGCCGGGGACCCGCCGCGGGCCGGGGAACGGCTCGATCCCCGCCTGCGCGGGCGTCAGCCGGTCGCGCCGCGAGCGGAGGAACGCGCCCAGCTCGGCTCTGTCCTGTGCCACGCCACCCACTCTACGAACCCGGTCCCGGTCCTGCCTGGTCATGCCGTGCCCGGGTTGGACGGGAGCTGGTGGGCCGTCGAGCACGGGCGCAGGGTGGGACCCATGCAGACACGAACTCTCGGTGCGCAGGGCCTGACCGTTTCCGCGTTGGGACTGGGCACGATGGGCATGACCATGGCCTACGGTCCCGGCGGTGACCGCGCCGACGGCATCGCCACGATCCGCCGCGCGCACGAGCTCGGCATCACCTTCATCGACACCGCCGAGCTGTACGGCATGGGCGAGGGCACCAGCGAGGCGCTCGTCGGCGAGGCCGTCGAGGGCTTCCGCGACGAGGTGGTGCTGGCGACCAAGTTCGGCTTCGACCTCAGCGACCCCGCCACCGTCGGCGCCGCGCTGAACAGCAGGCCCGAGCACATCCGCGAGGTGGCCGAGGAGAGCCTGCGGCTCCTGCGCACCGACCACATCGACGTGTTCTACCAGCACCGCGTCGACCCGGCCGTGCCGATCGAGGACGTCGCCGGAGCCGTCGGCGAGCTGGTGGCGGCGGGCAAGGTCCTCTACTTCGGGCTCTCCGAGGCCGGGCCGGAGACCATCCGCCGCGCGCACGCCACGCACCCCGTCTCGGTGCTCCAGACCGAGTACTCCGTCTTCGAGCGCGAGGTGGAGGACGAGGTCCTGCCGCTGGTGCGCGACCTCGGCATCGGCTTTGTGCCGTACTCGCCGCTCGGCCGCGGCTTCCTCACGTCGGCCGTGAAGCCGGGAGCGGAGTACCCCGAGGGCGACATGCGCCGCTTCGACGCCCGCTGGCAGGGCGACAACTACACGGCGAACGTCGCGGCCACGGCCCGCCTGACCGAACTCGCCGCGGCCAAGGGCGCCACGGTGACCCAGCTGGCGCTGGCGTGGCTGCTCGCCCAGGACGAGCACCTCGTGCCCATCCCCGGCACCCGCAGCACGACCAGGCTGGCCGAGAACGCCGCCGCCGTCGACCTGGTGCTCACGCCCGCCGACCTCGACCTGGTCCGCGAGATCCTGCCGCACGGCGCGTACGGCGACCGCTACCCGGCCTTCCTGCGCGACGCGTGGGCGAGCGCGTGAGCTTCGGCGCGACCACCGCGGCGGCCGGGGGAGTGGCGGGTGGCGACCTGTGTCCGGGACCCGTGGTCGACCGGGCAGGCGCGGAGACCGCCCGCGTCGCGGTCGACGTCACCGCCACCACGGGTCGCCGCGGTGCGCGGGTGGCGGCGCTCGACCTCGCCCCGGTCGACGCGTTCACGGCCGCGCGCTGAGGGTCAGTCCCGCGCCAGCTCGCGGAACACGCCGACCACGCGCCGGGCGACGGCCTCGACGTACGGGACGAACACGGCGGGGTCCGCGTAGTCGGTCATCGGGATCTCGACGTCGTCCGCCTCGAAGTGGTACCGCTGCCGGTAGGTCACGATGTCCGGGAACAGCATGTCGGCGAACTCCTCCACGCTCCACATCAGCCACGAGTGGCGGCGGGCCATGCCGTTGGCGATCTCGCTGCTCGTGGCGGTCGCGAACCGGTAGTCGCCCCGCCAGCCCGGCGTGAGCACCAGGCGGTCGTAGAGGTAGAGGTCGTACCACCAGTCGCCCTGCCACAGGTGGTCCACGGGGATGTCCGGCGGCCTGCTCAGCCGCTGGACGCCCGGCAGGCCCTTCCAGGAGAACTCGACCCACCAGCCGTCCAGGTGCACCGGGGGCTGGTCCTCGATCCGCTGGATGCCCGGCCTGCCCGCCTTGTCGAGCGCGGCGGTGGTCGCGTCGACCGCGTCGACCACCGTGCGCACGGCGGCCTCGCGGGCGCGCCGGTTGACGACCGACTCCCGCAGCCCCGCCCACCACTCGTCGACGTCGCCGACCAGCGCGACCACCTCCCCCGGCCACTCGGCGGGCGCTCCGCCGTCGGCCGCGAGCTGCCTCGGCGTCCGCCCGCCGGGCAGCACCTGGTCGGCGACGGCGTGCCTGCGCTGCCACGCCTGGAACCGGCCCTCGGCCAGCCGCCACGCCCGTGCGCGCCGCTCCCGCTCCTCCTCGGCCTCGCGGCGCCGGGTCTCCTCCTGCTCGGCGAGCCGGTCCTCGACGGCCTTCCGCACCGGCTGGTAGCGCGCGGTCGCCGCCGAGACCCTGTCCTCGAAGGACGTTCGGGCCTCCGCGAGCCGCGCCGCGGCCCACCGGCTCACCAGCGGCGTGCGCCGCCACCTCGCCGTCCGCGCGGCGACCCGGTCCAGCTCGGCCGCCGCCGCGGCGACCTCCTCGACGTACGCGGTCGCCGCGGCGGACCACCCGTCGGTCTCGGCCTCGGTCGCCTGCGGGTCGACCGGGTGCCCGGACGCGCCGTCGCCCAGGGCTTTCCGCACGGCGCCCGTGCGCCAGTCGTCCTCTTCGGGGAACCAGTAGACGGTGACCGGGACGGTGTGGGCGAGGTGGTGGCGCCACGACATCTTCGAGGCCATGCCTCGATGATGTCGGAAACTCAGCCGGGGAAGTAGTGGTCGACCACCTCGTTGCGGAACTTCCCCCCTGGGTCGAGGCCGTCGCGCAGCGCGGCGAACCGGGACCAGTGCTCGTACCGGTCGGCGGGAGCGGTCTCGTGCAGCTTCCCCCAGTGCGGCCGGACGGAGTACGGCGCCAGCGCCCGCTCGATCAGCGTCAGCACCGGGCGCACCGCGTGCGCGTCCGGCACCCAGGTGAAGTGGAACGCCGTGCTCGCCCTGCCCTGGAACGGGCTCAGCCAGTACGGGTCCGCGTCGACGGTGCGGATCTCCGACACCAGCAGCACCGGCGAGATCACCGGGCCCAGCTCCTTGAGCGCCCGCAGCGCTCCCTCCGTGTGCTCCCGCGCCACGGCGTACTCCGACTGGAGCTCGTCGCCCGCGCTCGGGGTGAACTCGGCGCGGAAGTGCGGCAGCCGCGCGTGCCACGGCCCCGGCTCGCCGTGCTGCCGGGTGCAGAACTCGGGCGAGGCACCGGGGATCGGGTGCCGCCCGCCGGTCGCCTCGCGCGCGCCCGTCCAGCCGAGGTCGGCAGGGGCGTCCGAGGTGCGGCGCTTCACCCACGGGGAGAACGACTCCCGCCAGTCGGTGAACACGCTGATGCTGTACGCCTGCGCGAACAGCTCCGCCGACCGCTCGGCGAGCACCTCGAACGGCAGGCCCTCGTGCACGCGCTGCTCCACCTCGAACGCGGGCACCACGTCGAGGTCGACGCTCGTGACGACCCCGAGCGACCCGAACGACACGACCGCCCCGTCGAAGCGGTCGTCGCCGCGCGCCAGCGTGGTGGTGCCCCCGTCCGCCGTGATCAGGTCCAGCGACCGGACCGCGCTCGCCAGCGACCCGTTGCGGTCGCCGGACCCGTGGGTCGCGGTGGCGACGGCGCCCGCGACGGTGATGTGCGGCAGCGACGGGAGGTTGTGCAGCGCCAGGCCCTCCGCGTCCAGCAGGGTCGCCACCTCGGCGAGCCGCAGGCCCGCCCCGACCCGCGCCGACCTCCGGTCCGCCGACACCTCCACCGAGGCGGGCAGGTCCCGCAGGGTGATCAGCGTCCCGGTGGTGTCCGCGATCCGGCTGAACGAGTGCCCCGCGCCCAGCACGTGCGCCTTCCCGGCGGTCGCCACGACCTCGCGCAACCGCTCGGCGGTCGTCGGCGCCTCCACGTGCTCGGCGGAGAAGACGACGTTGCCCGCCCAGTTCCTCGCCCCGGTCGTCATCACTGCCCTCCGGTCAGGTCGAGCACGAGCGCGGCCCACGGCTGGAGGGTCGCGCGGCCCGCGGTCAGCGAGTGCCCCGCGGTGTTGGTCAGGACGACGGCCGCGTCCGCCCACTCGGGGGCCAGGTCCACGGTCTGCTCGGTGCCGTGCAGGTTCGCCAGGACCAGGAGCCGGGTGTCGTCCAGCCGCCGTTCGTAGGCGTAGACGTGCGGGTGGTCGGCCAGCAGCATGGTGAAGTCGCCCAGCGCGACCACGGCGCGGGTGTGGCGCAGCTCGACGAGCCGCCGGTAGTGGTGGAACACCGAGTCGGGGTCGTCGTACTGCGCCGCCGCGTTGAGCCAGGTGTGGTTCGGGTTGACGGCGATCCACGGGGTGCCGCTGGTGAACCCGGCCGCGTGGCCCGCGGTCCACTGCACCGGGGTGCGGGCGTTGTCGCGGCCCATCGCGCGCAGCGCCGCCAGGACCGCCTCCGGGTCCTGGCCCGCCTCCACGGCGCGCTGGTGGTGGTTGAGCGACTCCACGTCGCGCAGGTCGTCCACGCCCGCGAACGGGGCGTTGGTCATCCCCAGCTCCTCGCCCTGGTAGACGTACGGCGTGCCCCGGTGCAGGTGCAGCACGGTGGCCAGCGCCGTCGCCGAGACGGGCGAGCCGTCGCCGAAGCGCGACACCACCCTGGGCTGGTCGTGGTTGTTCCAGTACAGGCTGTTCCACCCGGTCTCGCCGAGCGCGGTCTGCCAGCGGCCCAGCGACGCCTTGAGGTCGCGCAGGTCCAGCGGCTTGGGGTCGAACTTGCCGCCCGGCCCGTGGTCGAGCGAGACGTGCTCGAACTGGAACACCATGTCCACCTCGCCCCGCTCGGGATCGGTGAACAGGCGCGCGTCCTGCCACGTGACGCCGGGCATCTCGCCCACGGTCAGGAAGTCGCCGGTCCGGCCCGCGAACACCTCGCGGCGCATCTCCTGGAGGAACTCGTGCACGCGGGGGCCGGTCGCGAAGTGCGCGAAGCCGTTGCCGAGCCCGCCGGTGCCGGTCGTGGGCCCGTCGGGCAGCGCGGGGTCCTTGGAGATGAAGTTGATGACGTCCATCCGGAAGCCGTCGACGCCCCGGTCGAGCCACCACCGCATCATCTCGTGCACGGCCGCGCGCACCTCGGGGTTCTCCCAGTTGAGGTCCGGCTGCTTGCGGTCGAACAGGTGCAGGTAGTACTCGCCGGTGGTCTCGTCGAGCGTCCACGTCGGCCCGGAGAAGAACGACTCCCAGTTCGTCGGCTCGGCACCCGGCTCGCCCGCCGTGAAGCCCTCGCGCGCGGGCCGCCACCAGTACCAGTCGCGCTTCGGGTTGTCGGTGCTGGAGCGCGACTCCACGAACCACGGGTGCTCGTCGGAGGTGTGGTTGACGACCAGGTCCATGACCAGCCGCATCCCGCGCTCGTGGACCTCCGCCAGCAGCCGGTCGAAGTCCTCCAGCGTGCCGAAGACCGGGTCGACGGCCTGGTAGTCCGAGATGTCGTAGCCGTTGTCGGCCTGCGGCGAGAGGTAGATCGGCGACAGCCAGACCACGTCGACGCCGAGCCGCTGGAGGTGGTCCAACCGGGACGTGATGCCGACGAGGTCGCCGACCCCGTCACCCGTCGAGTCCGCGAAGCTGCGCGGGTAGACCTGGTAGACGACGGCGGACGTCCACCACGGGGCGGTTGGCCGGTCGGTCATCGGGCTCCTCTCGTCGGCCGCGCGGGTCGGCTCCCGCGCTCGGCCTCCATCCTGGCTTCCCGGTGGACCGTACGGGGTGGGGTGGATCAGCACCGGCCGCCCTCGCCCTATGTCGACTGACTCGACATGTCGAGTCAGTCGACATAGGGTGGCGGCATGGACGACGACCTCGAACCAGCACGCGTCGCGGCACTGGCCGCGCTCATCGGGTGGGCCGACCGGCGGGAACGCCTGTCGGCCGACCGCGCCGACCTCGTGGCGGCGGCGTGGCGCACCGGCACCCGGAACGTCGCCGAACTCGCCCGGCTGGCCCGCGTCTCCCGCGACACCGTCTACGCCGACCTCGCCGCCCGCGACGTCGCCGTCGGCGACCGCGCCGCGGACCGGGCCGGCCCGCTCGCGGGCCGGGGGTCGCCGCTGCGGGCCGACTCCGTGCGGGCGGTCGGGCAGGTGGCCGACGCCGTCACGCGGCCCGCGTTCGGCCACGACCCCGCCGACCCCGTCACCCGTGCCGCCCACGTGGCCTCGGGCGTGCTGGAGCTGGTCGCGGACGTGCTGGACCCGCCGACCGACCAGGGGCCGGGCTGGACCCGGCCGGAACTGCTGCGCGACCTGGCCGACCGGGGCGGCGACCTGACCCACCACGCCCTGCGCGCGCTGGCTGGCGCGGGGGAGCGGGAGCGGCTCGTGGCGGACGCCGACCTGCGCCGCCGCTCGGTCCTGCACTCGGGGCGGCACGCCGTCGCGGACGGCGCCGTCGTGACCCTGACGACGCCGACCGGCGCGACGACCACCCTGGAGGTCGGTGCCGACGGCACCGGCTGGACCACCCTGGGCGGTCCGCTGCTGTCGGGTGACGTGGACGCGCTGGACCACCTGGAGGTCCGCGCCGCGCTGGACGTCCTGGCGCGGGTCGCCACGCGTCACCTCGCGGAGTCCGCGAAGACCGGGCGGCGCCGGGACGCCCTGCCGGGCGGTCCGCCGCCGCGGCAGCGCGTCACGCCGAGCAACGAGGACGACGCGCGGTAGGGCCCAGGGTGTGATGACGAACATGTTCGCTCCGTACTTGTTCGGAACGAACATGTTCGTTAGCTTCGTGGCAGGACGCCGGTCCACTCGGAGCCGCCTCACGGCACCGGGCGGCGATCGTGGACGGAGAACACGCCATGCACCACCGCACCACCATCGTCGGAGCGGGACTGAGCGGCCTCGTGCTGGCCCGGATCCTGCACGTGAACGGCGTCGAGGCGACCGTGCTCGACGCCGACGCCTCGCCCACCGCCCGCTCGCAGGGCGGGATGCTCGACGTGCACGAGGACTCCGGCCAGGTCGCCCTGCGCGCCGCGGGCCTGCACGAGGAGTTCCGCGCGGCCGTCCACCAGGGCGGCCAGGCGCTGCGCGTGCTGGACCGGCACGCCGTCGTGCACGTCGAGCACCCCGACGACGGCGACGGCGACCGCCCGGAGGTCCACCGCCGGACCCTGCGCGACATCCTGCTGGCCTCGGTCCCCGAGGTCCGCTGGGGCGCGAAGGTCACCGGCGCTGTCCCGCTGGGCGACGGCCGCCACGAGGTCGTGCTCGCCGACGGCACCACCCTCACCACCGACCTGCTCGTCGGCGCGGACGGCGCGTGGTCCAGGGTCCGCCCGCTCGTCTCCTCGGCCGTCCCCGCCTACACCGGCCTGTCGTTCGTGGAGGCCCGGCTGCACGACGCCGACGTCCGCCACCCCGCGAGCGCGGCCGTGGTCGGCGGCGGCTTCCTGTTCGCGCTGGGAGGGGGCAGGGGCGTGCTGGCCCACCGCGAACCGGACGGCGGCCTGCACGTCTACGGCGCGCTGAGGGTCCCGGCCGACTGGCTCGACCGGATCGACCCGCTCACGCTCACCCCCGACGTCCTGGCGGGCTTCGCCGACTGGGACGACAGCCTCCGCGCCCTGATCGCCGACACCGACGAACCCCTCGTGCCGCGCCAGGTGCACGCCCTCCCGATCGGCCACCGCTGGGACCGCGTCCCCGGCGTGACCCTCCTGGGCGACGCGGCCCACCTCATGTCCCCGTTCGCGGGCGAGGGGGCCAACCTGGCGATGGTCGACGGCGCCGACCTCGCCGCCGCGCTGCTCGCGCACCCCGACGACGTGGAGAAGGCGCTGGCGGTCTACGAGGACGCCCTGTTCCCGCGCGCCGAGGCGTCCGCGGCGATGTCCGCCGAGAGCCTGGAGGTGTGCTTCCGCTCGGACGCGCCGCAGGGGCTGGTGGACCGGTTCGCGGCGTTCGCCGGGCAGTAGCCACCGCCCGATCCCCGCCGCGGCAACGGGTTCCGCCCCCGCGCGGCACGCCATGGGCTCTGCGGCTGTGATCACCCCGGCGACGGGATTCGAGCTGCGGGTCGCGTTCAACGAGGCACTGGCCGAACAGGACTCGGGGCTGCGCCTCAGGTCGCCGGAGTCCGTCGTGGTCAGGGCCGGCGCCGCCGACGCACCGCGGATGACGTACCTGGCCCGCCGCGCGCTCGCCGACGCCAACCGGCTGCGCGGCCGGTGGGACGTCACCCACCGCCTGTTCCAGCACGACCGGCGTCCGCACCGGTTCACCTCGGGCGACGTGTCGGACCCGCTCCGCTGGTACGCCTGGCTGGTGGAGTGCGCGGTCGACTTCCCCGACACCGGCCTGCACGAGATCCGCGCGGCGCTGGACGACGTGGAACGCCGGTTCGCCGCCGTCGGGCAGAACCCGCACGAGGTCCACTCCGCGCGCCGGGTCGCCGCCGACCGCGGAGATGGTGTCCCGCACCCACTCCAGCGCGGCGACCCGGTCCAGCAGACCGGGGTTCGCGATCCCGTCGTCGAGGAACAGGAACCCCTCCGCGGCCGGTAGTTCACGGTCACGCGCACGACGCCGTCGCGGGCGAACGCCCCGACCGGTCCGCTCGTCCGCTGCTCCGTCGCCTCGTCGGGGTGGTCAGCTCCGCAGCGCCGCGAGCGCCGCGCGCAGCGTGGTGCGGAGGCGGGCCGTGGAGCCGGTCGCGGCCATGTGCATCGTGCTGCCCACGACGCCCGCGACGACCACCTGGGCCGTGGTGTCGGCGTCGAGGCCGGGCCGGACCTTGCCCGCGGCCTGCATGGCGCGGATCCCGTCGGCCAGCACGCGCTCCCAGCGGTCGAACACGTCGACCAGGACCGCCTGGACGCCGGGGTTGTCCGGGTCGAGCTGGCTGAGCAGCGTGGTGAGGTCGCAGCGGGAGCCCTGGGACTCGTAGTGCGCGCACATCGCCTCCGCCCACTCCTCCCACGCCCGCCAGGTCTTCGCCCCGCTGAGCCTGGCCTCCTGGTCGGCCAGGATCGTGTCGGCCTCGTACCGGGCGACGGCGAGCATCAGCGCCGACCTGCCCTCGGGGAAGTAGTGGAACAGCTGGCTGTTGCTCACCTTCGCGGACGCGCGGACGCACTCCAGGCTCGTCTGCGCCACGCCGCGGTCGCGCGCGACCGCGGCGGCGTGCTCGACGATGCGGCTCCGGGTGGCGAGGCCCTTGGTGGTCAGTTCGCGGGGCATGGGCGGAGCCTATCAAGATTTCTGGATTGCACGAGCCAGAAATTCATGGATAGTGGACCGTGTGAGCCAGAAACGGCGCACACCACGAGGAGTGAGGGAACAGCGATGTCGACGGTGGGACTGATCGGTGCGGGCAAAATCGGCACGACCGTGGCGAGGTTGGCGGTGGCGGCGGGGCACGACGTGGTGCTGAGCAACTCGCGCGGACCGGAGACGCTCGCCGACCTGGTCGCCGAACTGGGGCCGAGGGCGCGCGCGGCCACGCCCGCCGAGGCGGCGGACGCCGGTGACGTGGTGGTGGTGACGGTGCCGCTGAAAGCCTACCGGGACGTGCCGGTGGAGCCGTTGGCGGGCAAGGTCGTGATCGACACGAACAACTACTACCCCGAGCGGGACGGGGTGATCGCGGAGCTGGAGGACGGGTCGGCCACCACGAGCGGGCTGCTCCAGGCCCACCTGCCGGGCTCGAAGGTCGTCAAGGTGTTCAACAGCATCTACTACCGCCACCTCGCCGACCTGCCCCGGCCGTCGGGCGCGCCCGACCGCAGCACCCTGCCGATCGCGGGCGACGACGCGGACGCCAAGGCGCGGGTCGCGGCGCTGCTGGACGACCTGGGCTACGACGCGCACGACGCGGGCACCCTCGCGGAGAGCTGGCGGTTCGAGAACGGGGCGCCCGCGTACTGCGTGATCTACTCCGCGCCCGGCACGGAGGTCGACGAACTGGGCGTGCCGGGCGCCCAGCCCGCCGACGCCGAGGCCGTCACGGCCGCGCTGGCCAAGGCGCACCGCTAGCGGGCAGGCCGGACGCGCGGCTGGGGCCGGGTCGGGCAAGGCCCGGCGCTGGGCGTGCGGACGGTCCGGCCGGGCCCGGCGCTGGACGTGTGGATCGTCGGGCCGGGCCGGGCCGGGCCTGGCGCTGGCCTTGCGGACTGCCGGGCTGGGCCTGGCGGGACCCGGCGCTAGTCCGTGGTCGACCGCGCCGGGACGGGGAGCAGGTCGAGCGGTTCCCAGCCCTCGCCCGGCACCGTCGTCCTGATCACCACCGGGGTGTCGACGAGCGCCCGCGGCCACTCCCGCTGGATCTTCGGGATCAGCGGCGACCGCAGGTGCTCCTCGACGCCGCTCTCCCGGTGCCCCTCCATCAGGTAGAACACGGTCGGGTCGTCCACGTCGCGGGACCAGCGGAACCACGCGTTGCCGTCCTCGGCCCTGGTGGCACTGGTGAACTCCGCCACCAGGGCCGGCCAGCGGTCCGTCCACTCCGGACGGACGGTGAAGCGGATCGTGATGACGAGCACGAGGAGCCCTCCCCTGGTCAGGTGGTCCAGCGGTCGAGCGCGGCGCGCCAGCCGTCGGTGCGGGTGTCGCCCGCCCAGGCGACGTAGCCGTCGGGCCTGACGAGCAGGCCGGGGCCGCCGTCGACGCGGCGCTCGACGCGGACGGGACCGTCGGCCGCCGGGGCGTCGTTCTCCAGCACCAGCACGAACCCGCCGCCGCGCAACGCCTCGAACAGCCGGCAGGCGGCCAGCGGCACGTCCGGCGCGCGCGTGCCGACGAGCCTGTGGTCGCCGGGCCCGCGACCGTAGGCGATGCCGACACCGGAGAACATCCCGGCGGCCTTGCGGGCGACCTTGTCCCGACCGAGCAGGAACGGCAGCACGTAGCGGCGCAGGGTGCGGCCGAGCCGGGAGCGCACGGTCATCAGCCGGATCGTGGCGCCGCTGCTGCGCAGCACCAGCTTCCCGACCGGGTGCCGCTCGTCGTGGTAGGTGTCGAGGATCGCGGGGTCGGCGCCGCCGAGGACGGCCGCGAGCTTCCAGCCGAGGTTGAACGCGTCCTGGATGCCGGTGTTCATGCCCTGCCCGCCCGCGGGGGAGTGCACGTGGGCGGCGTCGCCCGCCAGGAACACGCGGCCCGTGCGGTAGGCCTCGACCTGGCGCTCGTCGCTCTGGAACTGCGAGAGCCACCGGACCTCGCCCATGCCGTGGTCGGTGCCCATGGCGCGCCGCAGCACGTCGCGCACCATCGCCTCGTCCCCCCGGAACGCGTCGTCGTCCTCGTTGCGGCGGTCCCAGACGATGACGCGGAACCAGCCGTCGCCGAACGGCGCGAGGAACGCGAAGCAGTCCTCGGCGGCGTTCACCGCGACGGTGGTGTCCGGCGGCTCGGCCAGGTGCACGTCGGCGAGCACGATCGACGTCAGCAGCACCTCACCGGGGAACGGCTGCCCGACCAGGTGGCGGACCGTGCTGCGCACGCCGTCGGCGCCGACGACGTAGGACGCCTTCCACTCGCGCTCGCCGTCGGGCGTGGTGGCCCGCACGACCACGCCGTCGTCCTGCTGCGTCAGCCGGGTGGCCGTCGCGCCGCGCACGACGTTCGCGCCGAGGCCGACCGCCCGCTCCTCCAGCAGGGTGTCCACGTTCACCTGCGGTGTGACCAGCAGGAACGGGAACGGCGAGGCCAACGTGGTCAGGTTGACCTCGGCGCCGCGCCACAGCGCGAGGCCGGGCGAGGCGGTGCCGGTGCTCCGCAGTTCGCCCGCGAGCCCCCTGGTGTCCATGACCTCCAACGTCCGCGCGTGCACGCCGAACGCGCGGCTCAGCGGGGACGGTGCCCCGTGCTTGTCGAGCACCAGCACCGAGCGGCCTGCCATCGCGACTTCGCCCGCGACCGTGCAGCCCGTGGGACCCGCCCCGACGACCAGGACATCGACGGTGTCCATCACCCCTCCTTCAAGTCAACGGCTGTTGACTTCCACGGTGGCAGGGTCGGCGAGTTAAGTCAATGACTGTTGACTTATCCTGGGCTCATGCCCGAACCCCGCCGCCTGCCCGAACCCCGCCGCCGCTCCGCCCCCGCGACCCGTGCCGCGATCCTCGACGCGGCGCGCGCCCGGTTCGGCGCCGACGGGTTCGACCGCGTGACCGTTCGCGAGATCGCGGCCGACGTCGGTGTCGACCCGGCGATGGTGATCCGCTACTTCGGCTCGAAGGACGCGCTGTTCACCGAGGCCGCGGAGTTCGACCTGGAACTGCCCGACCTGACCGGCGTCGCGCCGGAGGACCTCGCGGACGCGCTGGTGCCGCGGTTCTTCGCCGTGTGGGAGGACAGCGCCGGGTTCCTCTCGCTGCTGCGCGCGGCGACGACGAGCAAGGTCGCGGCCGACAAGATGCTGGAGCTGTTCACCCGCCAGGTGTCCCCGGCGCTGGCCGCCGCCGCGGTCGACCGCCCCGCGGAACGGGCGGCGCTCGTCGGCACCCAGATCCTGGGACTGGCCCTGTCGCGCTACGTCCTGCGGGTGCCCCCGCTGGTGGCGATGAGCCACGACGAGCTGCGGGCGTGGATCGCTCCGGTGCTCACCCGCTACCTCACGGGCCCGGCGGCGGGCTGAGCGGACCGCGGTCCGGTCTGGACACCCCTATATGTGGCTGTGCGCCCCTGTAAACGGTCCCCGAACTGGATTGTCAACCCCTGTGGTCCATGTGTTCGCTATCCAATTTTTCCCACCGTGGAACGATTTTCCGGAAAGTCATCTCGGGCGCGCAACATTCCGCGATCTCCGATTGACCGTGCTCGACCCACGGCGCTAGATTCGCCCGCGATGCCTGAGCCGGCCGCATCCCTGACCAGCGCCGAGGGAAGTGCGTGAAACCGATGATCAACGAAGATCAGCCCGCGAAGAGGCCGACCAGGATCACCGTGCAGCGGCTCGGGGGTCACCTGGCGAGCATCGTCATGCCGAACATCGGCGCATTCATCGCGTGGGGACTCATCACCGCGTTGTTCATTCCGGGCGGGTGGCTGCCGAACCCGACCTTCGCGCAGTTGGTCGACCCGATGGTGAAGGTCCTGCTGCCCGTCCTGATCGGCTACACCGGCGGCAAGCTGGTGCACGGGCAGCGCGGCGGCGTGGTCGGCTCGATCGCCACCATGGGCGTGGTCGTCGGCACCGAGAACCCGATGTTCTTCGGCGCCATGATCATGGGACCGCTGGCCGCGCTGTGCATCAAGGTGTTCGACCGGTACGTCGGCGGCCGGGTGTCCTCCGGCTTCAAGATGCTCGTCGACAACTTCAGCGCGGGCATCATCGGCGGCGCTCTCGCCCTCGTCAGCATGCTCAGCATCGGTCCCGCGGTCGAGGTCGCGACGAAGGCGCTGGGCAACGGCGTGCAGGTCGTGGTCGACGCCCACCTGCTGCCGCTGGTGGCGATCCTGATCGAGCCCGCGAAGGTCCTGTTCCTCAACAACGCCGTCAACCACGGCGTCCTCGCCCCGCTGGGCGTGCAGGACGCCGCCGCGCACGGCAAGGCGATCCACTTCCTGCTGGAGACCAACCCCGGCCCCGGCCTGGGCATCCTGCTGGCCTGCGCGCTCTTCGGCGACCGGATGGTGCGCGCCACGGCTCCCGGCGCGATGATCATCCACTTCATCGGCGGCATCCACGAGATCTACTTCCCGTACGTGCTGGCCGCTCCGCGCCTCGTGCTGGCCGCCATCGCGGGCGGCGCGGCGGGCGTGTTCGTGTTCACCCTGACCGGTGCGGGCCTGATCGCGACGCCGTCGCCCGGCAGCATCATCTCGCTCATGGCGGTCACGCCGAAGGGCGGTCACCTGAGCGTGGTCGCCGGTGTCGCCGCCGCGACCGTCGTCTCGTTCGTCGTGGCGGCGGTGCTGCTCAAGTTCGGCAGGGGCCGGGACGACCAGGTCGAGACCGGGGGCCTGGTCTCCACACCGGTTCCGCGCGCGGCGGCCACCCGGTGACGCCCCGAGCACCGAGCGGATCGGTCCGGCGATGAGCACGCACGGGCGGAAGAAGCGCGCCAGGGAACCGAAGTTCCACCCCCTCGCGTTCGGGGGCTGGCCGGACTACCAGCAGTGGGCGGACAACGACTTCCGCCCCTGCCCGGAACCGCCGTCCCAGCCCGAACCCGAGCCGGAACCGACCCCGCAGCCGCGGACCGAGCGGATCGCGACCACGATGTGGGCGGGCGTGCCCGTGGTCGAGCCCGCCGCACCCGAACCCGAGCCGGAACCGCTGTCACCACCGGGCTGGCAGGCGTTCGCGGAGGTGGAACCGGAACCCGACCCCGCGGTGTGGGAGGCGTTCACCGCCGTCGACATGCAGCCCGTGACACCCCGCCCGGTACCCGTCACGACCCGGCAGCAGGAGGGCGCGGACACCGCCGCGCAGTGGGCGGACGACGACCTGGTCGTGCGCCCGTACATCCGCACCCACGGCAGGGTCTCGCAGGGTTACGACCTGCGCCTGGAAACCCTGGTGTCGGTCACCGGGCTGCACGAGCGCGACCCGGTGAACCCCGCGTTCACCCAGGACATGCTCTCCATCTGCGACCTGTGCCGCGCGGCGCCGCAGTCGGTGGCCGAGGTGTCGTCCTACCTGGACGCGCCGGTGGGCGTCACGAGGGTCCTCATCGCCGACGCCGTCGAGGCGGGCCTGGTCACGGTCGAGCACGGCGCGGCCCTGGTCGACGCGCGGCCGAGCCGCGAGCTGCTGGAGCGGATCCGGGACGGCCTGCGCGACCTGGTCTGACCGCGACCCGCTCCGACCGCCACCCGCTCCGACCGCGCGGGCCGCCCCTACCGGCGGCAGAGCAGCGCGTCGGGCGTGCGCGCCGACCCGATGCGCCCGGTGTAGGCGACCCCGGCCACGTACTCCTCCGCCGAGCACTGCCCCTTGTACGCCCGGAGCGCGAACTCCCCGCCGGGCCCGCCCGAGGGCCGGTTGTCCCCGCGGTCGAACCACACCGTGCGCCCGGTGCGCCCCAGCGGGCCCGCCGCCCGCGCGCACAGCCCGGCGGAGAACGCGGCGCCGGTCACGCTGTACCCCACCAGGTAGTGGTCCGCGGGGCACTGCACCTTCGTGTACCCGGACGCCCAGTCGACGTCCACGAAGGACTCGTCCCGCACGGTCACGAGCGACGTGGGCGCCGCCCAGTCCCCGGTGCACAGCCCGCGGTTGCCGGTGTGCGCCAACCCGATCACCCGCTGGCCGTCCGGGCAGGCGCCCTTGCGCGCCCCGGGGTTCCAGTCGGGCCGCGCCCTGACCGCCCGCGACGGCTGGAAGTCGCCGTGGTCCAGGTTCAGCATCGACCACCGGGGGACCTGCGCGACCTGCCCGGTCCTCCCCGCCGCGCCGACCAGCCGGGACCACGCCGGGGCCCGCCAGTCGTCGCCGTCGAACACGCCCACCCGGTTGCCCGCGGCGTCCCAGTGCAGCAGCGCCCACCCGTTCCCGGTCCGGTTGGTGTGGAACCCGACCGCCGGCCAGTAGGCGAAGTCCGCGTCGGCCCGCACCAGCTCGTCGACGAAGTTCGAGAACCAGACCTTGGACCTGGCGTCGGTGTTCTCCCGCCCGCCGACGCCGAACTCGCTGATCCACACCGGCGCGGTGAAGTGCGCCCCCGTCTCCGCCGACACGTAGAACGCCTGGCGCCGCAGCACCTCCCGCAGCTCGTCGAGGGAGAGGTCCTGGTACCTCGGGTCGGTCGTCTCGCCGATCCCGGTGGCCCCGGAGTGGTTCGGCCCCGTGTAGCCGTAGAAGTGGGCGGAGTACACCAGCTTCCCGGAGTCGACCAGCGTGTGCGACAGCGTCCGCACCGGTTCCAGCGTCGGCCGCCCGTGCGGCAGGCCGTCGACCGGGATGCCGGTCCAGTTGATGCCCTCCACGATGATCAGCAGGTTCCGGTTGGCCTCCAGCTGGATCCGGTCGGCCACCTCCTGGCTGGCCCGCTGCCAGTCGCGGTCGTCCCCGGAACCCCAGTTCGGGTCGTCCCAGACGGAGCGCCGCACCTCGTTGTAGAGGTCCGCGCCGACCACCCGCTCGTTCCCCGCGTACCGGCGGGCCATGAACAGCCAGTCGTCCTGCCACTGCCGCGTGCTCTGCGCGGTGTTCCACCGCTCGTTGCCGTCGACGCCGCAGCACCACCGCGAGGTGGTCGTGTGGTTGTTGAGGATCACCGCGAAGCCGCGCGCGGTCAGCCGTTCCACGACGAAGTCGTAGACCTGCAACGGGGTCCTGCCGCGCAGGCCGGGGTTGGCCGCGACCGAGGCGTCCGGCAGCACGGCCGTGTCGTGGACCATCTGGTTCGAGAACGGCAGCCGGACGCTGTTGAGCCCCAGTTCGGCGAACCCGTCGATGATCGTGTCCACCGGCGCGCGGTCCAGCCCGAGCGGCACCTGGTCGGCCTTCTCGCCCGCGTGGTGGTTCGCCGGGTCGGCGATGTCGCCGGACCCGTTCCACGTCCCGCTCGCGCCGTGCCAGTTGCCCGACCTCAGCTTGAACCGGTCACCGCGGGCGTCGACCACGTACCGCCCGCGGGTGCTCAGCGGCCCGACCCAGTCCGGCTCCGCGGGCGCGGCGCTCGCGGACGGCACCAGCACCGTTCCGGCCACCACCACGACCGCCAGCGATACGCGAACAAGCTTCATGTCTGGACGGTAGCGGGGGAGGCCGCCCGGCGGCAGGGGCCGATCGGCGGATGCTCACACCGCGGCTCCCACGTCGGGAGGTTGGTGCCACTGCTGGGCGCGGTTCGGGAAGCGGCCCCGACGACGGGTGTGCGCGTGGGCGTCGGCGCAGGCGACGATGACGGCGCCCGCGATCACGGGGAGGGCCAGGGCCCCCTGGGCGGCGTCGACGCAGAGGACGGTGGTCCAGAAGAGGATTCTCATAGCGGCAGATTAGGATTTTCCGCGCCGTTCCGATCCCCTTTTGAGAAAGGCTTGAGGATTCTCGTGACCGGACACCACATTCGTGCGGGATTCGGCGGCTGAACACCGTTATCGCTTGCGCTCCAACGCTTCCCGTGCGGCGGCCGCCCAGTGGGGTGCTCCCGCTCGTTCGGCGACGAGGAGCGCGTGCCGGTAGTGGGTGGTGGCTTCCGCGTTCCGGCCGAGCGCCGTCGCGAGGTCGCCGAGGTGGTGGGCGACGGGCCCGAACGCGACGAGTCCGCTGCCCGCGCCTGCGATCTCGTCGGCGGCGGGGAGCAGGTCGGCGTGCACGCGCTCCAGCGTCGGCCGGTCCCCGGAGCGGAGGGCGGCCTGTGCGCGCAGGCACGTGCGGGCTTCGAGGAGCAGGTCGCGCGGTGAGTCCGGGACGTCCTGGTCGCCGGTCCACGGCCGGTACGGTCCCCAGTCCGCGTCCGCGGTCCGCACCCCGAGCCCGAGCAGCGCGAACGGCAGCAGACCGTCCTCAAGACCGGGCATCCCCGTGCCGGTCAGGCGGGAGGCGGCGGCGCGGTAGGCGGTGACGGCCTCGGCGGTCCGGCCGGTCACCGCCAGCCGGAGCGCGGCGTACCAGGCCGTGAACACCCCGACGACCGGGAGTTCGTGCCGGGCCGCGAGGTCGTCCGCCGCCGCCGCGTGCCGGTCGGCGGTCGCGAGGTCGCCCACGGCGGCGCTCGACTGGATCCCGATCAGGTGCGCCAGCACCTCGAACACGACCAGGCGGTGGGCGCGGGCCACCTCCAGGAGCTCCGCGCCGATCCGACCCCGCTCGGGGGCCAGCCCGGCGCGGTGGAACGTCTGGAGGAACCGCCCGTTGAGGGCGAACGCCAGCAGCGTCGGGTCGCCGAGGTCGCGGGCGAGGGCCTCGGCCTCCCGCGCCGCCCGGTCGCCCACGGGACCGGGGTCGGCGCGCCGCTCCACGGCGATGGTGACCAGCAGCCGGGCGCGGTCGCCGGTGCGGTCGGCGGGCAGCGCCGCCAGGGTCCGCTCCGCGGTCGCCACCAGGCGGGCCGACAGGGCCTCGTCGTCGTTGGCGGTCCAGATCGCGGGCACGTCGAACGAGCCGATCACCCCCGCGGTCAGCACCGGGTCGCCGAACGCCTCCGCCGCGCCGGTCGCCTCCGCGCGCAGCCCCCGCGCCTCCCGCAGGTCGCCGGTCACCGCCAGCGCCCGCACCAGACCCATCACGGCCTCCAGCCGCGCCCGGCCCGCCCCGGTGCGGGCCACGACCTCCCGCCACAGCCGGGCCGCCTCGTGCGGAGCGGACCGCTGTTCCGCCCGCTCGGCCGCGGCACGCGCGAAACCCGCGGTGCGGTCCGCGTCGGCCCGGCCCCCGGCGTGCAGCAGGTGGTGGGCGATCGTCTCCACGTCGTCCGGCCGCGTCCGCTCCACGACGTCGGCGACGGCCGCGTGCCACCGCGTCCGCCGGGCGCGGGTGCCGTCCTCGTACAGGGTCTCCCTGACGAGGGCGTGGGCGAACCGGGGGTGGTCGGAGCGCTCCACCAGGAACCCGGCGCGCACGGCGGACTCCACCGAGTCGAGCACCGCGTCCTCGTCGCCCGCGAGCGCGACCAGCACGTCCAGGTCCACCTCGTCGCCGAGGACGGCGGCCTGCCGCAGGTGCGTCCTGGTGGTCTCGGACAGCCCCGCGAGCCGGTGCCGGATGACGTCGCGGACCCCCGCGGGCACGGCGAGCAGCCCCGGATCGCCCTCGGCCTCCCACAGCCGCGTCAGCTCGCGGACGAAGAACGGGTTGCCCGCGCTCCTGGCGTGCACCAGCCGCACCCCGTCCGGTGACATCTCGCGCCGGGTGGTCGCCCTGACCACCTCGGCGACCTGCGGCCTGCTCAGACCGCCCAGGTAGACCCTGGTCGGCTCGACGCGGGCGGCGCGGCCCAGCGCGTCGGCGAGCGCCGGGGTGATGTCGGTCGAGCGGTAGGTGCCGACGACCAGCACCGGCCCGGTACCGGGGTCGGCGACCAGCGACGTCACCACCGCCAGGGTGTCCTCGTCGGCCCAGTGCAGGTCGTCGAACACCAGCAGCACCGGCTCGCGCGCCTCGAACGCGCCGCCGTCGGGCACGCCGAGCGCCGCGCGCATCCCGGTCCACGGCGCCGTCCCGCCGCGCAGTTCGGGGCACGTGCCCCACGCGGTGGTCCACCCGCGAACGGCCAGCCGGTCGGCCAGGGTCCTGACCAGCGCGGTCTTGCCCGCACCCGCCATGCCGGACACCAGCGCCAGCCGGGGCCGGGACGTGGTCGCGGCGGCGTCCTCCAGGTCGGCCAGCTCGGCCTCCCGGCCGACGAACGGGTGCTCGACCCGCGCTCGGGGCGTGAGGTGCGGGGCCTGGGCGAGGATGTCCGCCTCCAGCCGCCGCAGGCCCTCGCCGGGGTCGACGCCCAGTTCGGTGAGCAGCGCCTCGCGGGCCCGGCGCACCGTCGCCAGCGCGTCGCCCTGCCGTCCCGTCCGGTACAGCGCGAGCGCCAGCAGCCGTCGGCCGTCCTCGTGCAGCGGGTGCGCGGCGACGTGGGCCTCCAGGTCGGGCACCGACTCCGCGGCCAGGCCCAGCGCGAGCGCGGCCTCCGCCCTGCGGGCCACGGCCAGCAGCCGCACCTCGTCCAGCCGGGCGGCCTCGCCCCGTGCCCACGCCCGGTCGGCGAACTCCGCGTAGGCGGGCCCGCGCCACAGCCCCAGCGCGTCGTCCAGCAGCGCGAGCGCGGCTTCGGGCCGGGAGGCGGCGGCCTCGGTGACGGCGGCCTCGAACCGCAGGGCGTCCACCGCGTCCGGCTCGGCCCGCAGCGCGTAGCCGGGGGGAGCGGTGACCAGCAGGCGCGACGGCGTCCGGGGTGGACGGTCGGGCTCCAGCGCCTTGCGCAGCGCGCCGACGAACGTCTGCACCGCGCCGAGCGCCCCGTCCGGGGGCTCGTCCCACAGGTCGTCCACGAGCACCGCGGCGGGCACGGTCCGCCCCCTGGCGACCAGGAGCCGGGCCAGCACGGCCCGGTGCCTGGCCCCCCTGAGGTTCACCGGTCCCCGCTCGTCGGAGGCCTCCACCGGGCCCAGCACACCGAACCTCACCACCGGCACAACCTAGCGGCCGGGCCGCGGGGCGCCGGGCCGAGCCGGTGCCGAGCCGGTGCTGAGCCGTTGCTGATCCGGTGCTGATCGGCGTCCCGCAGAGTCGGTCCGGTACGCACCGAGCACAGGGAGAAGCACCACGTGGCACCGCAGATCACCGGGTTCGCCCAGCACCGCGTCACCGTCGCCGACGGCGTCTCGCTCACGGCCGCCGTCGGCGGCTCCGGCAGTCCCGTCGTGCTGCTGCACGGCTTCCCGCAGACCCACCTGATGTGGCGGCACGTCGCCGCCGACCTGGCCGCCGACCACACCGTCATCTGCCCCGACCTGCGCGGCTACGGCGCCAGCGACAAGCCCGCCGACCTGGACGGGCAGACCTACTCCAAGCGGACGATGGCCGCCGACGTCGTCGCGCTCGCCCGCGCGCTGGGCCACGACCGGTTCGCGCTCGCGGGCCACGACCGGGGCGCGCTGGTCGCCGTCCGCGCGGGCCTCGACCACCCGGACGCCATCACCCACCTGGCTTCCCTCGACGTCCTGCCCACCCTGGACACGTGGGACGTCCTGCACGGCACCTCGGCCGCCGTCGCCTTCCACCTGTACCTGATGGCCCAGCCGCCCGGCCTGCCGGAGGCGCTGATCGCGGGTGCCCCCGACGAGTTCTTCGGCTACTTCCTCGACCTCTGGGCCAACGACCCCGACGCGATCCCCGCCGACGTCCGCGCGGCCTACCTGGCGGCGTGCCGGGGGGCGATCCCGTCGATCGTCGCCGACTACCGCGCGTCCGCCGCCGTCGACGTCGAGCACGACGAGGCCGACCGCGCGGCAGGCAACCACCTGCGGATGCCCGTGGCGGTGCTCCAGCAGGACTGGGGCTCGGCGCTCGGCTTCGACGCCGCCGCCCGCTGGCGGCCGTGGGCTCCCGACCTGGACCACCGGACCGTGACGTGCGGGCACTTCATGGCCGAGGAAGCCCCCGGCGAGGTCGTGAAGGCGCTGCGCGACCTGCTCGCCAGGTAGGGGCTCAGTCCTCGTCGGACAGCAGGAAGTCGGGCCGCTCCGCCCGCCACGCCGGCAGGTCCATGCCGTTGAGCACGGTGATCAGCTTCTTCTCCTCGTAGGTGAAGTGCGTCTCCATGATCGCCGAGAGCCCGTCCAGCTCCGCCACCACCCGCGCCCTGTCGGCCGGGTCGGGTTCGTCCGGCAGGCCGGTCAGCAGCTTGTCCAGCGCGCCGAGGATCCAGTCGATCCGGTTGTGGTCGGTCCTGAGCTGGGTGATCACCGGGCGCAGCTCGGGGAACTCCTCGGCGATCTCCGGGAACGCGATCCGGTCCTCGCCGGTGTGGTGGCGGGTCAGGGCGGAGCAGAACGACAGGCAGTGGGCCCGCAGGTCGCGGGGGAGCAGCCCGTCGCCCGCGAAGTAGGCGTCGACGTCGTCGCGGAGGTCCTCCAGCTGTCCGCGCAGCCAGACGTGGACCTCGATCAGCTGGTTGCCGAACGCGGTGAGGCGGGTGTGCACGCGGAGTCCTCCGGGTCGTCGGGCGCGGCCTACTGGTCGAGCCGCTGGACCGCGCTGCCGCGCAGCTGCTCCCCGCACCCCGAGCACGAGTAGCGCGGGTGGAACGGGGCGCCGCACGCGGTGTGCCGGTAGGCCAGCGCGGGACCCTCCGGGGAGCGGAACCACCGCTGCGCCCACTCCATCGTGTGCACGGCGACGGGGAAGAACGCCAGCCCCTTCGGCGTGAGCCGGTAGCCGCCGTTCGCGGAGGCCGTCACGACGTCCAGCTCCGCGAACGTCCTCAGCCGGTCGGCGACCACCACGGGCGGCGCGGACAGGTGCCGCTCGAAGTCGCCGAACCGGCGCGCCCCCTGGAAGGCGGCGCCCAGCATCGCACACGACCACCGGTTCCCGACCAGCGCCGTGGTCTGGGGGAAGAAGCCGTCCTGGTGGCCGGGCGCGGCGGCGGAGCGGCGCCGGGTCGTGGCCGACGGCATCGACCGCGCCCACGTGCCGCTCGGCCCGAACCCGCCGACGAGGTCGCGCGGTCGGACCGGGGCCGCGCACCCGCCGCACACCAGCACCGGCTCGAAGGCGTGGCCGCGGTGGCCCATCCTCGGCAGCTCCTCCGCGTGCCGCTCCACGTGGGTCAGCTCCCACGACCAGATGCCGAGCAGGATCGGCCACACCCCCCGGCCGCGGCGGGTCAGCCGGTACTCGAAGCGCTCCGGCCGCTGGGAGTAGACGACCCGCTCCAGCAGCCCGAACTGCGTGAGCCGCCCCAGCCTGCCCGCGAGGACGGCGTGCGAGATCGGCATCGCGCGCATCCAGTCGCCGTAGAGACGCGTGCCCGACAGCGCGTGGCGCAGCACCAGCAGCGTCCACTCGTCGCCGAGGAGCCCGAGCGCCACGCCGATCGCGTTCTGCCCGCCGCGGGGCAGGGCGGTGACGTCGTCAGAGACCGAGGGCCGCAACGGCATCGTCCGCCTCCCGCCGGTTCGGCGGCCCCGCGCCCGCCGCCCACGTCGTGCGCGTCCCGCCGGACACCCGCTCGGGCGGGCGCCCCCGCCACGTTCCCGTCCGGTGGGGGCCGTCGTCGGCGGGCAGCGCGCCGAGCACGCGTCCGCGCGCTTCCCCGTCCACGGCAGCTCCTGGAGGTCGAGTCCTCCTGTACTACAACAGGCAGAGTGACGGGTCAACGGCGTCGGGTGGTCGGGCGCCCGCCATCACCCGTACGGTGCTCGCCTGCGAGGAGGAGGTCCCGAGGTGGTCAGGGAGCAAGCCGGTCAGGTGCTCGCGGCGAACCTGCGCGCGCTGCGCGACCGCGGCGGTCTGTCGCTGTCGGAACTGGCGCGCCGGTCGGGCATCGCCAAGGGCACGCTGTCCCAGCTCGAATCGGGGTCGGGCAATCCCACCATCGACACGGTGTTCAGTTTGTCGAACGCACTGGGGGTGCCGGTGTCCGACCTGCTGACCGCGCCCGCCGACTCGGAGGTCGTGCTGGTGCGCGCCGCCGACCTCGACGTGCTCTCCAGCAACGCCGTCGACCTCCGCATGGTCCGCAGGCTGACGCTCGGCGACACGGTCGTCGAGGTCTACGACCAGCGCGTCCGCCCCGGCCAGACCCAGTACTCGGCAGGCCACCCCGGTCGGGAGCACGTGCTGGTCACGTCGGGCTCGCTCCGGGTCGGCCCGGCGCACGCGCCCCACGAGCTGGGGCCGGGCGACTACGTGTGCTTCCCCGCGCGGGCGGCGCACACCTACGAGACCGTCGGAGGGCCGGTGGAGTCCGTGCTGCTGCTGGAGTACCCGGACGGCGTGCACGCCTCGCACGGGGATTGACCCCGGTCCTGCCCCGAGCCTAGGCTCGGATCGTTCACTTCAATGAACGATTGGAGTGCGAGTGCGGAACCCGGACGTGGTCGTGGTCGGCGCGGGCGTCATCGGCGCGGCGTGCGCCGAGGCGCTGAGCGCGGCCGGACTGCGGGTCACCGTCCTCGACCGCGGCCCGCTCGGCGCGGGCACGTCCGCCGCGGGCGAGGGCAACGTCCTGGTCTCCGACAAGGGGCCCGGCCCCGAACTCGACCTCGCGCTGGCGTCGCTGCGCCGCTGGCCCGACCTGCTCGCCGACCTCGGCGCGGACGTGGAGTGGGACGCCAAGGGCGGCCTGGTCGTCGCCACCGGGGCGGTCGAGCCGCTGCTGGACCTCGCCGCCGCCCAGCGGAGCGCGGGCGTGGACGCGCGGCCCCTCACCCCCGCCGAGGCGTTCGACCTCGAACCGCACCTCACCCGCGCCGTGGTCGCGGCCGTCCACTACCCGCAGGACGCGCAGGTCCAGCCCGTGCTCGTGACGAAGGCCCTGCTCGCGGCCGTCCGCCGCCGGGGAGGGGTGCTGCGGCCCGGCGTGCGGGCGCTCGGGGTCAGGCTGGCGCACGGCGCGGTCGCGGCCGTGCGGACCGCCGACGGCGACGTGCCGTGCGGCGCCGCGGTGATCGCCTGCGGACCGTGGTCCGGCGAGGTGTCGGCCGCGTTCGGCGCGCCGGTCAGCGTGCTGCCGCGCCGGGGCGTCGTCCTCGTGACGGCCGCGCTGCCGCCGGGCACCGTGCGGCACAAGGTGTACGACGCCGACTACGTGGGCGCGGTCGCGAGCGGCGACGCCGACCTCCAGGTCTCGACGGTGGTCGAGGCGACGGCGGGCGGCACCGTCCTGATCGGGTCGAGCCGCGAGCGGGTCGGCTTCGACGCGTCGCCGCGGGTCGAGGTGCCGCGCGCGCTCGCCCGCCGCGCGGTCGGGCTGTTCCCGGTGCTGCGGGACGTCCCCGTCCTGCGCTCCTACGGCGGGTTCCGCCCGTACGCGCCCGACCACCTGCCCGTCATCGGCGCCGACCCGCGCCGTCCCGGACTCTGGCACGCGACCGGCCACGAGGGCGCGGGCATCGGGCTCGCGGCGGCGACCGGGCGGCTGCTCGCCGAGCTGGTCACCGGCGCGGACCCGCACGTCGACCCACGACCGTTCCGAGTGGACAGACCGGGGGTGTGCGCATGAGGATCACCGTCGACGGCGAGCCGCACGACGTGCCGGAGGGGCGGACGATCGCCGCCGTCCTGATCGCCGCCGGGCGGTCGTCCTGGCGCACCACCAGGAACGGCGGCAGGCCGCGCGGGGTGTTCTGCGGCATCGGTGTGTGCTTCGACTGCCTGGTGGTGGTGAACGGCGTGCCGGACGTGCGGGCGTGCCAGCGGGTGCCCTCCGACGGCGACGCCGTGCGCACCCAGCACGGGGCGGAGCTGCCCGGATGAGGGTCGTCGTGGTGGGCGGCGGCCCCGCCGGGCTCGCCGCGGCCGGTGCCGCCGCGCGGGCGGGCGCTGCCGTCGTGCTGGTGGACGCCGAGCGGCACGCGGGCGGCCAGTACCACCGGGGCACCCCGCAGGCCGTCGACCAGGGGGTGCGCCACCTGGCCGAGAGCACCGCGTGGGCCGCGGAAGGCCTGCGGCTGCACGTGCGCCGCGGTCCGGCCGACAGTCCACACCGGACCGGCCGCGTGCTCGACGCCGACGCCGTCGTGCTGGCCACCGGCGCGCACGACCGCGTGGTCCCGTTCCCCGGCTGGGACCTGCCCGGCGTGTACACGGCGGGCGCGGCGCAGGCGCTGGCCAAGGAGCACGGCGTGGCGGTCGGCAGGCGGGTCGTCGTGTCGGGCACCGGGCCGTTCCTGCTGCCCGTGGCGGCCTCGCTGCTGCGGGTCGGCTCGGAGGTCACCGTGCTGGAGGCCAACGGGCCCGGCGGCTGGCTGCGGCACCCCCTGGCGGCGGCGGGCAAGCTGGGGGAGCTGGCCGGGTACGCGGCGCTGCTGCGCCGGGTGCGCACCAGGACCGCCGTGGTGGCCGCGCACGGCACCGACCGGGTCACCGGGGTGACCGTCGCCCGGCTCCGCCCGGACTGGTCCGTCCGCGACAGCACCAGGGTCGCCGTGGACGCGGTGTGCGTCGGCCACGGCTTCACCCCGCGCCTCGACCTCGCCGTCAGCCTGGGCTGCGCCCTGCGCGACGGGTTCGTGCGGGTCGACGCCGTCGGCGCGACGACCGTCCCCGGCGTGTACGCGGCGGGGGAGATCACCGGCATCGGTGGCGCCGCCCTCGCCGCCGCCGAGGGCGCCGTGGCGGGCGCGGCGGCGGCCGGTGCGCCGGAGCCGCCACCGGGCGCGCTGCGGGCCGTCCGGCGGGGGAGGGCGTTCGCCGCCGCGCTGGCCGCCGCGCACCCCCTCCCGTCCGGCCGCCACGGCTGGCTCACCCCGGACACGCTGGTGTGCCGGTGCGAGGAGGTCACCGCGCGCGCCCTGGACGCCGCGCTCGACCTCGGTGCCGCCGACGGCCGCACCCTCAAGCTCGTCAGCCGCGCCGGGCTCGGCTCCTGCCAGGGCCGGGTGTGCGGCCGGGAGGTCGCCGACCTGGCCGCCGCCCGGCTCGGGCACCCGCTGCCCGACGCCGACGCGTTCCACCGCAGACCCTTCGCCACGCCGCTGCGGCTGGGCGAACTGGCCCAGGACCCCGAGGAGGACCCGTGACCGAACGTCTCGACGGCGTGATCGTGGCGACCGCGCTGCCCTACGCCGAGGACCCGAGCGCGCCCGCGGGCCTGCGTCCGGACCTGGACCGCTACGCGGAGCACTGCCGGTGGGTGGTCGACAACGGCTGCCGCGGCGTCGGCCCGAACGGGTCGCTCGGCGAGTACTCCTCGCTCACCGACGCCGAGCGCCGGGAGGTCGTGCGCACCGCCGTGGCCGCGGTGGGAGCGGACGCGGTGGTCGTGGTCGGCGTGCACGGACCGGGGTCGCACCAGGCCCGCCACTGGGCGGAACTGGCCGCCGAGGACGGCGCGGACGGTGTGCTGTGCCTGCCACCGACGATGTACCGGGCCAACCCGCGCGAGGTCGTCGCCCACTTCACCGAGGTGGCCGCGGTCGGCCTGCCGGTGATGGTCTACAACAACCCGTTCGACACCAAGGTCGACCTCACCCCCGACCTGCTCGCCGAGATCGCCGCGATCGACGGCGTGGTGGCGGTCAAGGAGTTCTCCGGCGACGTGCGGCGGGTGCTGGAGATCCGCGAGCGCGCGCCGGGCCTGACCGTGGTCGCGGGCGCGGACGACGTGGTGCTGGAGTCGCTGCTGATGGGCGCGACGGGGTGGTTCGCCGGGTTCCCCAACGTCTTCCCGGCCGAGTCGGCGCGGCTCTACGAGCTGGCGCGCGCCGGGAGGGTCGAGGAGGCGCGGGCGCTGTACGAACCGCTGGTCGCGGCGTTCCGCTGGGACTCCCGCACGGAGTTCGTGCAGGCCATCAAGCGCGGGATGGACGCGGCCGGGCGCTTCGGCGGCCCGTGCAGGCCGCCGCGCGGACCGCTGTCCCAGGCCCAGCTGGACGTGCTCGACGCGGACCTGCGCCGGGCGTTCGACCACCTGCGGGAGGCGTGACGTGCGCTCGACCCGCTGCCTGACCGCCGTCGACTCGCACACCGAGGGGATGCCCACCAGGGTGATCACCGGTGGCGTCGGCGTGATCCCCGGCGACACGATGGCGCTGCGGCGGCTGCACTTCGTCGAGCACCTCGACCACCTGCGCCGGTTCCTGGTCAACGAGCCGCGCGGCCACTCGGCGATGAGCGGCGCGATCCTCCAGCCGCCGACCCGCCCCGACGCCGACTGGGGCGTCCTGTACATCGAGGTGTCCGGGTGCCTGCCGATGTGCGGGCACGGCACGATCGGCGTGGCGACGGTCCTGGTGGAGACCGGCATGGTGCCCGTGACCGAGCCGGAGACCGTGGTCCGCCTGGACACCCCGGCCGGTCTCGTCGAGGCGAGCGTGGCCGTGCGCGACGGCCGCGCCGAGTCGGTGACGATCGAGAACGTGCCGTCGTTCGCGACCAGGCTGGACGCGACCGTGGCCGTGCCCGGCCTGGGGACCGTCCGCTACGACATGGCCTACGGCGGCAACTTCTACGCGATCCTGCCGCTGGCCGACCTCGGCATCCCGTTCGACCGCGCGGAGAAGGACCGCATCCTCGCCGCGGGACTGGACGTGATGGCCGCGATCGACGCCGTCGACCGGCCCGTGCACCCGGTCGACCCGGCGATCTCGGGCTGCAAGCACGTCCAGTTCACCGCGCCCGGTGTGGACGGCGGCGACTCGCGCAACGCGATGGCCATCCACCCCGGCTGGTTCGACCGCTCCCCGTGCGGCACCGGCACGTCGGCCCGCCTCGCCCAGCTCCACGCGCGCGGCGAACTGGCCCTCGGAGTGGACTACGTGAACGAATCCCTGCTGGGCACCAGGTTCACCGGCAGGCTCGTGCGCGCCGAGCGGGTCGGACCGGTCGACGCCGTGGTCCCGACCATCACCGGTCGGGCGTGGATCACCGGCACCGCCCAGTACCTCCTCGACCCGACCGACCCGTTCCCCGAGGGGTTCGTGCTCTGACCGCGGAGCGGACTGGAACGGGGGTGGAACGCCGGGAGGGGTGAGCCGGGAGAGGGGAACCCCACGGCGTCGGACGAACCGGCGCCGCGGGCGGTGCGGCTGGTCTTCGAGCACGGGGGCCGCGAGGTGCGGGTGTGGTCGCGGGAGGCGGTCGAGGTGCTCGTGCCCCCGACCGACCAGCTCGACGGCCACCTCGGGGTCTGGGCGGAGGGTGCGACGGAGCCTGCCCGCTTCCCGCTCGGAGGTGGCTCGTGACCACCGAGGACGGCGGGGTCGTCGGGACCACGAGGATCGTGGACGCGGGCGACCCCGGACCCGCTACAACCCGGTGGTGTTCGGCGACGGGTACCGCGAGGCCGAGCCGGCGGACTCCGCACCGCCAGCCTCGCCGCGGCGGGCGATCGACGTGGTCCGGGTGGGTGTCGCGTCGACCGACAGCGGCGCCGACGTCCCGGCGAAGTGCGGCGGTTCCGGCGGGGGAGCGGCGGTCCGCTCGCAGGTCTCCGCGACGCCTTCGCGAACACCTGCCCGTGTCGGTCGACCACAACCCCGACGCGGCAGGCAGAACGGCGTGGCGATCCGGGTCGAGGTGGTTCTTCGACGATGACCTCCACGGAGTCAGGGGTGGGCCCGGACGGTCGGGCCCACCGCTGACCTCACGCCTGGTGCGCGAGCACCCGGCCGACGCTGATCGGCAGTTCGCGGTGGCGGACCCCGGTGGCGTGCCACACGGCGTTCGCGACCGCCGCCGCGGTGCCCACGATGGCGACCTCGCCGACCCCCTTGATGCCGCTGGGGTGGCTCGGGTCGTGGTCGTCGACCCAGTCGGCCTCGATGTCCGGCACGTCGGCGTGCGCGGCGACGTGGTAACCGGCGAAGTCGCCGTTCACCTGGCGGCCCTGCCGCCCGTCGCGGACGCCCTCCTCGTGCAGCGCCATCGACAGACCCATGACCATGCCGCCCACGAGCTGGCTGCGCGCGGTCAGCGGGTTGACGATCCGGCCCGCGGCGAAGATCCCGAGCATCCGCCTGACCCGCACCTCACCGGTCAGCGGGTCGACGGCCACCTCGGCGAACTGGGCGCCGTGCGCGTACCGCTCCTGCTGCTCCAGGGCGGCGATCTGCGCGGCGGTGTCGGCGCGGCCGGTGATCCCCTCGGCGGGGATCCGGTCGACGCCGACCAGCCGGTCGCGCAGGTCGGCCGCGGCGGCCGTGATGGCCCACGACCAGGACGAGGTGCCCCTGGAGCCGCCCGCGAACCAGGCCTGGCCCAGGTCGCTGTCGGCGATCTCCATGCGCACCGCCGACGGGTGCACGTCCAGCGCCTCCGCCGCCACGAGCGCGAGCGCCGTCCGCGCCCCGGTGCCGATGTCGGCGGCGGCGATGGACACCGTGTACCCGCCGTCGGCGTCGGCCCTGATCGCCGCGGTGGACGGCAGCGAGCCCGCGCCGTAGATCCCGGCGGCCATGCCGGTGCCGAGCAGCCACCGGCCGTCGCGGCGGACGCCCGGCCGGGGGTCGCGGTCGGCCCAGCCGAAGCGGCGGGCGCCCTCGGTCAGGCAGCCCACGAGGTTGCGGCTGCTGAACGGCAGACCGGTCATCGGCCCGACCCGCGGCTCGTTGCGCAGCCGCAGCTCCACCGGGTCGATCCCGGTCGCCTCGGCCAGCTCGTCCATCGCCGACTCCAGCGCGAACGAGCCGGGCGCGCAGCCCGGAGCGCGCATCCACGTGGGCGTCGGCAGGTTCACCGGCACCAGCTTGGTGCTGATGCGGATGGCGTCCGCGGCGTACAGCGCGTGCGTGGCCTCGCCGCCGCGCTCCACGTACTCGTGGATCGTGGACGTGTGGGTGGCCGTCTCGTGGTCGACGGCCCGCAGCCGTCCGGCGGAGTCCGCGCCCAGCCGGATGTGCTGCCGCGTCGCGGGCCTCATGCCGGTCAGGGTGAACACCTGGCGGCGGGTCAGCGCGACCCGGACCGGGCGGTCGAACGTGGTCGCGGCCATCACCGCGGTGATGAGCTGCGGTCCGACCGCCTTGGAGCCGAACCCGCCGCCCACGTGCTCGGCGCGCACCCGCACGACGCCCTCGTCCAGGTGGAACAGCATGGCGAGCACGGACGACACGAGGTACGAGCCCTGGTTGGAGTCGACCACCTCCAGGCGGCCGTTCTCCCAGCGGGCCATCGAGGCGTGCGGCTCCATCGACCCGTGGTGCTCCTCGGGCGTGGCGTACCACTGGTCCACCACCACCGGGGAGGCGGCGATCTCGGCGTCCACGTCGCCCTTGGCCTCGACCGGCGCCGACGCGGGGGAGCGGAGACCGGGGTGGTCGGCGGAGAAGGCGATGTCGTGCGGTTCCTCGTCGTAGGTGACGACCAGCGCGTCCGCGCCCGCCCTCGCCTGCTCCAGGGTCTCCGCGACGACCAGGGCCACCGGCCTGCCGACGTGCGGCACCCGGTCGTCCTGGAGGAGCTGGAGCGTCCCGTCGGGCATCCCGAAGATGCCTGCGTCGGGGTTGAGGCGCGGGGCGTTGCCGTGGTGCAGCACGCCGATCACGCCGGGCATGGCGAGCACGGGGGCGACCTCGACCGAGCGGACCCGGCCGTGCGCCACCGTCGCGAGCACCAGCGACCCGTGCGCGAGGCCCTCGAACGGGACGTCGGCCGCGTAGCGTGCCGCGCCGGTGACCTTCTCCCTGCCCTCCAGCCGCACGGTCGACGTGCCGATCGATCCGGGTGACGTGCGGGTGGGGCTGTCCGTCAGGTCGGTCATCGGGACGCCTCCTCGGCGAGTTCGGTGAGCACGGAGACCACGAGGTTGCGCACGAGCGGCACCTTGTAGCCGTTGTGCGCCAGCGGTGCGGCGGCGGCCAGCTCGGCGTCGGCCGCGGCGCCGAACGCCTGGGCCGTCGCGGGACCACCGGTCAGCGCCCGCTCGGCCGTGTGGGCGCGCCACGGGCGCGACGCCACGGCGCCGAAGGCGATCCGGACGTCGCGCACCACGCCGTCCTCGACGTGCAGCGCCGCGGCGATCGAGCCGTTGGCGAACGCGTAGGACGCCCGCTCGCGGACCTTGCGGTACCGCGACCGCTCCGCGACCGGGGCCGCGGGCAGCGTGACGGCGGTGATCAGCGCGCCCGCGGGCAGCGCCGTCTCCACGTGCGGGGTGTCGCCGACCGGCGGGTAGAAGCCGGTCAGCGGCAGCTCGCCAGGGCCGTCGACGGTCTCGTAGGACACGACCGCGTCGAACGCCGCGAGCGCCACGCCCATGTCGGACGGGTTCGTGGCGACGCAGTGGTCGGACGCGCCGAGGATCGCGTGGTTGTGGTGCTCCCCGGTGATGGCCGGGCAGCCGCTGCCGGGCTCGCGCTTGTTGCACGCGAACGCGGTGTCGGTGAAGTAGCCGCAGCGGGTGCGCTGGAGCAGGTTGCCGCCGACCGTGGCCACGTTGCGGAGCTGGCCGGACGCACCCGCCAGCACGGCCTCGGCCAGCGCCGGGAAGCGCCGCCGCACCTCGGGGTGCGCGGCGAGGTCGCTGTTGGTGACCGTCGCGCCGATGGTGAGGGCACCGTCGGCGCGCACCTCGATCCGGCCGAGCGGCAGGCCGCGGACGTCGACCAGCAGGTCGGGCGTCTCCACGCCCGCCTTCATCAGGTCGACGAGGTTGGTGCCGCCGCCGAGGAACCGGGCCTCGGGCTCGTGCGCGAGCAGGGCGACCGCGTCCCGCACCCCCGTCGCGCGGCTGTAGCCGAACTCCTTCACGCCGTCACCTTCGATCCGTCGGCGGCGCGGGCGACCGCGCGCACGATGGCCGGGTACGCACCGCACCGGCACAGGTTCCCGCTCATGCGCTCGCGGATCTCCGCCTCGTCCAGCGGGGCGGGTTCCGCGTCGGGCCGCACGTCGGCGGTGGCCGCGCTCGGCCAGCCCGCCGCGTGCTCCCGGATGACGGCGACGGCCGAGCAGATCTGGCCGGAGGTGCAGTACCCGCACTGGTAGCCGTCGAGTTCGAGGAACGCCTCCTGGACCGGGTGCAGGTCCTCGCCCTCGGCGATTCCCTCGATCGTGGTGATGTCGGAGCCTTCGGCCGCGACGGCGAGCTGGAGGCACGAGACGGCCCGCCTGCCGTCGGCCAGCACGGTGCACGCGCCGCACTGGCCCTGGTCGCAGCCCTTCTTCGTACCTGTCAGCCCGAGGTTCTCCCTCAGCGCGTCCAGGAGGGTGGTGCGGTTGTCGACGGTGAGCGCGTGAGTCTCCCCGTTGACCCGCAACGAGATGTCACTGCGCGTGGTGGGTGGCACAGCATGTCCTCTCAGGGGTCGGGCGATCCCCTTTTCCCATCGTGCGTGTTCAGAGGGCGCACGCCGACTAAAGTGGAGATCGCTCTCACTTGAGAGGCTAAGTGATAGCAGTCTCCACTTGCAAGTGGGGCAGGAGAGGACGGTCGGCATGGGCAGGATCGAGGGCCGCCCGCTGCGCGCCGACGCCCAGCGCAACCGCGACAAGATCCTCTGCACGGCCGTCAGCATGTTCGCCAGGGACGGCCTCGACGCCACGCTCGACCGCATCGCCAAGGAGGCGGGCGTCGGCCCGGCCACCCTGTACCGCAACTTCCCGACCCGCGAGGCGCTGATCGAGGCCGCCTACCGCAGCGAGCTGGCCAAGCTCTGCGAGGCCGCCGGTGAACTCCTCGCCGCGCTCCCGCCGCGCGAGGCGCTGCGGGCGTGGATGGGCCGGTTCATGGACTACGTGAACGCCAAGATCGGCATGGCCGACGCCCTCCGCTCGCTCGTCGACTCCGGCGTCAACCCGTACGACCACACCGGCGAGATGCTGCGCGACTCCGTCACGACCCTGCTGGAGGCCGGGGTCGCCGACGGCGCCCTCCGGGCCGACGTCGCGGCCTCCGACGTCGTCGCGAGCCTCATGGGCATCGCCGTCACGTGCGGCAAACCACCCCAGCCGGACCTGGCGGGACGCCTGCTGGACCTGCTGATGGACGGCCTCGTCGCCAGCCGCTAGCGCGGTCGCCGCCGACCCCGTTCCGCGCCGCCCGGCGCGAGGAGTCCACCTGGGACGCGCGGGACCCGGTGCGGATCGCGGTCACCGCACCGGGTCGCCCCGGCGGCGGGCGGGTGGTCGCGCGGGGGAGGATGCCGGATACTTCGGGGCGGCGGCCGTCGGCTTCCTCCGGCGACCGCCCCTCCTCCCCGCCCGCCCCTGGTCGGAACGGACCACTCGGTTGCGGTGGCGCTAGCCTGAGCGGACCCAATGTCGTTCGGGGCGACGAGGTTTACCGAGATGTTCTTGCCGGGGTCCGGTCGTTTGGATACGTTCCGCCCAGTGGCCAAGTCTGTGCGCATCCAGGTGCTGGGTTCGTCGCGGGCGTGGAACGACGGTGTCGAGGTCGACCTCGGTCCACCCGCCCGGCGAGCCGTGCTGGGACTGCTGGTGCTCGCCGAGGGCGAGGCGATGACCAAGCTCGAACTGGTCGACGCGCTGTGGGGCGACCGCCCGCCGCGGAGCGCGGTCAACGTGCTCCAGACGCACATCAAGCACCTGCGCAGGCTGCTGGAGCCCGACCGGCCGCGGCGGACCAGCAGCGAGGTCCTCCCGCACCTCGGCGGTGGCTACGCGGTGAACCAGGACGCGGTGGACATCGACCTGGTGGAGTTCCGCGGGCTCGTCGCCGAGGCGGGCATCGCGCAGCGCAAGGACGACGCGGTCGGCGTGGCGGCGCTGCTCGGCGAGGCGCTGCGGCTGTGGCAGGGGCGCCCGCTGGCGGACGTCCCGTTCCTGTCCACGTACCCGAAGGTCGTGGCGCTGGTCGCCAAGCGGTGGGAGGTCCTCGCCCGCTACGGCGACGCGATGATCGAGATCGGATCGGCGGCCGACATCCTCCCCGAGGTCGCCGAGGCCGCGGCCGAGCAACCGCTGGACGAACCCGCCCAGGCCCGCCTCATCCGCGCCTACCACGCCGTGGGCCAGCGGGCGAAGGCCTTCCAGATCTACCACGACGTCCGCGACCGGCTCGTCGACGAGCTCGGCATCGACCCCGGACCGGAGCTGCGCGACGCCCACACGGCGCTGCTGCACGACAACGGCGCCCCGACCGCGAGCGCGACGGGCACCGCCGAACCCCGGTCGGTGCTGCGGATCCCGAAGCAGCTCCCCGCGGAACCCGCCGGGTTCACCGGCCGGACCGCACAGCTGTCCACGTTGGACGACCTGCTGCTGGACCGCGAGCGGACGGGCGGCGCGGTGACGATCGCCGCGATCTCCGGGACCGCGGGCGTCGGCAAGACGGCGCTCGCCGTGCACTGGGCCCACCGCGTCCGCGACCGGTTCCCCGACGGGCAGCTCTACGCCAACCTGCGCGGCCACACGCCGGGCCCGGCGGCCACGCCGGTCGAGGTGCTCGCGCAGTTCCTGTCCGCGCTGGGCGTGCCGGCGGAGCGCGTGCCGTTCGACCTGGAGACCGCGTCGGCGATGTACCGGACGCTGATGACGGACCGCCGGACGCTCGTGCTGCTGGACAACGTTGTCGGGCCGGACCAGATCCGGCCGCTGCTGCCCGCCGGTCCCGGTTCCCTGGTGCTGGTCACCGGGCGCGACCGGATGACGGGCCTGGTCGCCACGCACGGAGCCCGCCAGCTCACGCTCGACGTGCTCAGCCCCGGCGACGCGCTGGAGCTGCTGGCGTCGGTGCTCGGCACCGACCACGCGGCGGCCGCCGAACTGGCCGAGCTGTGCGCCTACCTCCCGCTCGCGCTGCGGATCGCGGCGGCCAACCTCGCCGACCACCCCGGCCACGGGGTCGAGGACTACGTCGCGCGGCTGCGGGAGGGCAACCTGCTGGCGGCCCTGTCGGTGCGGGGCGACGAGCACGCCGCGGTGCGCACCGCCTTCGACCTGTCCTGCGCCGCGCTGCCCGCTGGCGTGCGGCGGCTGTTCCGCCTGCTGAGCCTGGTGCCGGGCACCGACTTCAGCACCGAGGCGGTCGCCGCCCTCGTCGGCGCGGACCCGGAGCACGCCGGTCGGCTGCTGGACCGGCTCGCCTCGGCGCACCTCGTCGAGCGCAACGGACCCGACCGCCACCGCTTCCACGACCTCCTCCGCCGCTACGCGGCCGAACAGCTGGACGCCAGGGAGCCGGAGGAGGACCGCGACGCCGCCCTGCACCGCCTCTACGACTGGTACCTGCACGCGGTGGACAGCGCCGCCCGCAGGCTCTACCCGCACATGCTGCGGCTGCCCGCGCCCGACAGCGGCGCGCGGACGCCCTCCGCCGTCACGGACCTGGTCTCGGCGTCGAACTGGCTGGACTCCGAGCGCGGCAACCTCGTCGCGGCCGTCCGGGAGGCGGCGCGCAGCGGACCCCGGCCCATGGCGTGGCGGCTCGCCGACGCCCTGCGCGGCTACTTCTGGATGAGCATGCGGCGGGTGGACTGGCTGGCCACCGCGGAGGCGGGGCTCGCCGCCGCCGAGGACGCGGGCGAGGAGGCGGGCGAGCACCGCGCGGGGGCGGCGGCCCGGCTCAGCCTCGCCGACGTGCACTTCCGCCAGGGCCGGTACCGGCAGGCCGTCCGGCACTACACCCACGGGCTGCTGCTCGCGCGCCGAGCCGGGTGGGTGGAGGCCGAGGCGGCCGTGCTCGGCAACCTCGGGTGCGTGTACTGGCAGTCCGGGAAGCTGGGCGTCGCCGCCGCCCGGTTCGAGCGCGCGCTGGCGCTCAGCCGCGGGATCGGCCAGGTCGCGGGCGAGGCCGTCGCGCTCGGCAACCTCGGGCTCGTCCACTGGGAGATGGGCAGGCTCTCCCTGGCGGCGGAGCACTACGGCCAGGCGCTGAGCCGGTACCGGCGGATCGGGTCGCAGTACGGCGAGGCGATCAACCTGTGCAACCTCGGGCAGGCGCAGCGGGCCCGAGGGCTGCCCGAGGAAGCGGCCGACCTGCTCACCAGGGCGCTCACCCTGCACCGCGAGGGCGGTGACCGCAGCGGTGAGGCCGAGGCGAACAGCAGGCTGGCGGCCGCCCTGTTCGACCTCGGCCGCCGCTCCGAGGCGCTGGACCACGCTCGCGCGGGTCTCACGCTCGCCCAGGAGACCGGTGACCCCAGGACCGAGGCGGAGGCGCTGGCCACCCTCGCGTCCCTGCACCACCACCTCGGCCACCGGAAGGACGCCGTCGACCGCTACCAGCAGGCGCTCGACCTCATCGGCGAGACCGGCGACCGGTACCCCGAGGTCGACATCATCATCGGTCTGGCGACGGTCACCGGGGACGCGGGTCGGGCCCGGCACGCCCTCGCGCTGGCCGAGGAGGCGGGCTTCCAGGCGTTGCGGGGCCAGGCGATGACCGCCCTCGCGGGCATCTTCCTGGCGTCGGGTGAACGGCGAGCCGCGCTCCGGCACGCCAGTCGCGCGCTCGCCGTCCACCGCCGGACCGGTGACCGCCGCGGCGCGGCCCGCACCCTGGCCCTGCTCCAACGGGCACGGGGGCGGTCCCCGGTCTGACCCGGTGCCGGGCACCGGCTACCGCGCCGACCGCTCGACGCCGTCGGCGGGGTCGAAGTGGCCGTTCGGGTAGAAGGTCACGTCGACCCACGGGTTCACGCCCTCGGTCTTGCCGTCACCGTCCACGCACCGGAACTCGCTCATGTCGAAGGCGGTCCACGCCGCGACGCCCGGCTCGATCTTCTCCTCCTTCCGCCCGACCCACGCGCAGCTCGCCGTGTGCAGGACGTGGCTCACCTCCTGCACCGCGTCGACGATCCTCCCGCCCTCCACGCACCACGTCAGCGTGTAGACGTAGGTCCACGACGCGTCCTCGATCGGCAGCGGTCCGGTGGTCTTGACGTCCCCGGAGCACGTCAGGGCCGCACCCCCGGGCGCGCTGCCCGCGGCGGGCGACACCGCTGCCGCCAGGACCGCGGCGCACCCCGCGAGCACCGCCACCCCTCGCCTGATCCTCATCGCACGTCCCCCTCCTGGTTCGTGACTCCACTGTGGTGCCGGCTCAGGACGGGGACAAGGGGCTGATCCGAGTAGCCGCGCCGGCGTCCAACGGATGTCCAGTCGCGCCGAATAGCGTCGGGCGGCGAACGGTCCGAGAAGGGGAGAGGGACATGCACGCACGGATCAAGAAGGGGCTCACGGCAGCGGCCGTGGCGGTGTCGGTGGTGGCGGCGGTGGTCGTGGGGAGCCCCGGCAGCAGCTCCGCCGCGGTGCCCAGCCTGAGAGCGTACGGAATCTCGCCCGACGGCAGGGTGATGGCCACCTACACCACCGACCGGCCGGACAGGCTCGACTGGGTCAAGGAGATCGTCGGTTTCGTCGGCGACGACGCCGCGATCGGGCTCGACTACCGGGTGCAGGACGGCCTGCTGTACGTCGTGGGCAACAAGGGCGGTGTGTACACGGTCAAGTTCACCCCGGAACCGGTCCTCACGAAGGTGTCGCAGCTGTCGGTCGCGCTGTACGGCACGACCTTCGGCGTCGACTTCAACCCGGCGGCCGACCGCCTGCGGGTGATCAGCGACAACGGCCAGAACCTGCGCCACAACCTGGCCACCCACACCACGGACGAGGACGGCAACCTGAACACCCCGCCGTCACCCGCGACGACCAAGGGCGTCACCGCCGCCGCGTACACCAACAACGACCTGAACCCCGACAGCGCCACCACGCTGTTCGACATCGGCACGATCCTGGACCAGGTCGTGATCCAGTCGCCGCCCAACCTGGGGAGCCTGGTCCCGACCGGGTCGCTCACCGTGGACGCGGGCCTCAAGGCCGGCTTCGACATCTTCAGCGTCCTGAACGGCGGCAAGGCCGCCTCGGTGCTCGGGTTCGCCAGCCTCACGGCGCCCAACGGCTCGACGAGCCTGTACAGCGTCAACCTGCTCAACGGTGAGGCCACCGCCATCGGGAGGCACCCGTTCGCGTTCCCCGACCTGGCCATCTCGCTGACCGGCAGCTGAGACGACCGGGTCCCCGACGCCTGGTGGGCGCGTTCCCGACCGCGCCCACCAGGTTTTCCCGTGTCCGGACACCGTGCCGCGCCACCGGTCCCGGATAGCATCGGCCTCCGAACGACGCGGAGGTGCGGATGCCGGAATCCAAGCACGCCTGGACGGAGCAGGGGACCTACGAGGTGGCGCCGGGCGTGCACCGGATACCGCTTCCCCTGCCGATGGACGGTCTGCGCGCGGTGAACGTGTACGCCGTCGAGGACGGCGACGGGCTCGTGCTGATCGACTCCGGGTGGGCGTTGGACGAGGCCCGCGCGCGGTTGGAGGAGTCGCTCGACGCCATCGGGTACGGGCTGGAGCAGGTGCACCGGTTCCTGGTCACGCACCTGCACCGCGACCACTACACGATGGCGGTCACGCTCCGGAAGCTGTTCGGGGCCAAGGTCGCGCTGGGGATCGGCGAGCAGCCGTCGCTGGCGAAGATCCTCAGCGGTCAGGCGGACGGCCAGTTGGCCGAGCTGGCCCGCTGGGGCGCGGAGGGCGTGGCCGAGGAACTGCGGGTGGCGTACCGGAACTTCGACCGGGACGAGGCGCGGCGGGGGTACGAGGAGCCGGACGAGTGGCTCGACGGCACGGTGGACGTGGCGCTGCGGAGCCGGGTGCTGCGGGCGGTGCCGACCCCCGGCCACACCAACGGCCACGTGGTCTACGTCGACGCCGGGTCGTCGCTGCTCTTCGCCGGTGACCACGTGCTGCCGCACATCACCCCGTCCATCGGGTTCGAGCCCGCGCGGTCGGCGCTCCCGCTCGGCGACTACCTGGACTCGCTGCGGCTGGTGCGGTCCTATCCGGACATGCGGCTGCTGCCCGCGCACGGGCCCGTCGCGCCCAGCGTGCACGCCCGCGTCGACGAGCTGGTGGCGCACCACGAGGACCGCCTGGGGGCGACGCTGGAGGCGGTGCTCTCCGGCGCGGTCACGACGTACGAGGCCGCGCGCAAGCTCGGCTGGACCAGCAGGCAGCGCCGGTTCGAGGACCTGGGCCTGTTCGACCGGATCCTGGCGACCGGCGAGACCGGGGCGCACCTGGACGTGCTGGTGGTCCGCGGCGAGCTGGAGTCGTCCGTGGTGGACGGTGTGGTCGAGTACGCGCCGGTCAGGCGAGCAGCAGCCGAACGGTGAGTTCGAGGCGGGTGGCGACGTCCGTGGCCGTCGCCCGCCTCGTCACCCACGCGACCAGGTTCGACAGCCAGACGTCACCGATCACCCTGGCGATGGCCTTGTGCTCCTCGGTCGGCTCCTCGTCGCTCATCGCGCCGGTGAACATGCGCTCCATGAGCAGCGCGACGGTGTCGACCTCCGCGCTCGCCGAGGCGTCGGCGAAGGTGAACGCGCGGGTCATCGCCTCGGTGAGGTGCGGGTTGCGCTGGAGGCCGCGGGTGATCCGGCCGAGGACGAAGAGCACGCGCTCGTAGGGGTTCTCGCCGGGGATCGTGGTGCGGTCCATCTTCTCCTGGGCGCGCTCGAACTCCGCGGCGAGGCTGGACACCAGCAGGTGGACCTTGGACGGGAAGTACCGGTACAGGGTGCCCAGGGCGACGTCGGCCCGATCGGCGACCGCGCGCATCTGCACGGCGTCGTACCCGCCCTTGGACGCCAGCGCGATGGTCGCGTCGATGATCCGCTTGCGCCGGTCGCGCTGGGCGGCCGACCCGAGCTCTTCGCCCGCCAGCGTGCCGAGCGCGACCGTGCCGGTCGCGCGTGGTTTCGATGCGGCTGCCACCGAGGTGATCCCCCTGCACGGTCTGATAGGAACCTGTTCCAGTAGTGCGAATATGATACCTGACCGCATCGCGCCCGCGAGCCGGGCGGTGGCCTGTGTCACCCTCTCTGCCGCGAACTATTCGAGACGATCTCGTTCCACTTTCTACCGTTCTGGGGCTGTCGGCAAAACTGGAACACGTTCTATAGTCGACCTCGGGTACCGGAGGAGGTCGCATGCCCATCGCGATGACCGACGAGCAGCGCGCGGCGCAGGCGGGCGTGCGCGAGTGGGCCGCCAAGGCCGAGCGCCCCGTGCACTGGCCCGACCTCGCGCGCCTCGGGGTCTTCTCCCTCACGCGGCCCGAGGAGGGCGGCGGCGTGGTCGACCTGGCGGCCGTCCTCGAACAGGCGGCGGACTCCCTGGTGCCCGGCCCGGTCCTGCCCACCGCGCTGGCGGGCGTGCTGTGCCGGGAGGCCGAGCTGTCCCGGCGCCTCGCGGACGGGACCGCGACGGTCGGGCTGGCGCTCTCCGGCGGCGCGGTGGACGCGGTGCGGCGCGCCGACGGCGGACTCGTGGTGAGCGGCGCGGTGGAGCACGTCCTCGGCGCGGGCGCGACCACGCACCTGCTGCTCACCGACGGGGACGTCTGGTTCGTCGTGCCCGCCGAGGCCGTGACCACCGCCGAGCGCGCGGCCGTCGACCTCTCCCGACCGCTGGGCGGCGTGACCCTGGACGGGGTCGAGGTGCCGCCGGACCACGTCCTGGTCGACCCGCCCGACCCGCTCGACCTCGCCGTCACGCTGTTCGCCGCGGAGGCGAGCGGGATCGCCGGGTGGTGCCTGCGCACCGCCGTCGAGCACGCCCGCCACCGCGAGCAGTTCGGCAGGCCGATCGGGTCGTTCCAGGCGGTCAAGCACCTGTGCGTCGAGATGCTGTGCCGGGTGGAACGGGCGAGCGCCGTCGCGTGGGACGCGGCGCGCGCGGCCGACGAGGCCCCCGCGGAGCACCCGCTGGCCGCGGCGGTCGCCGCCGCCGTCGCGCTGGACGCCGCGGTCGACAACGCGAAGGACTGCGTCCAGGTGCTCGGCGGCATCGGGTTCACCTGGGAGCACGACGCCCACCGGTACCTGCGCCGCGCCCTGGCCCTGCGGCAGCTCGCCGGTGGCTCCGCCAGGTGGCGCAGGCGGGCCGCGGACCTGGTGCTCGGCGGCGCGCGCCGGTCGTTGCGCATCGACCTCGACGACGACTCCGCCGAGGACCGCGCCGCCGCCCGCGCGGTGGCCGAGCAGGTCGCGGCGCTGCCGCCCGAGCGGCGGCGCGCCCGGCTGGTCGACACCGGCTACCTCGTGCCCCACTGGCCGGAGCCGTACGGGCTCGACGCGTCACCCGCGCGGCTCCTGGTGATCGACGAGGAGCTGGACCGCGTCGGCGTGCGGCGGCCGGACCTGGTCATCGGCGGCTGGGCGGCGCCGACGATCCTGCGCCACGGGACGCAAGAGCAGCGCGAGCGGTTCGTGCGGCCGACGCTGCTCGGCGAGATCACCTGGTGCCAGATGTTCAGCGAGCCGGAGGCCGGGTCGGACCTGGCGTCGTTGCGCACCAGGGCCGTGCGGACCGACGGCGGGTGGCTGCTGACCGGCCAGAAGGTGTGGACGTCGCTGGCGAGGGAGGCGGACTGGGCGATCTGCCTGGCCCGCACCGATCCCGAGGCCCCGAAGCACCGCGGCATCACCTACTTCCTGGTGGACATGCGCACGCCGGGCCTCGACGTGCGGCCGCTGCGGGAGATCACCGGCGAGTCGGTGTTCAACGAGGTGTTCCTGGACGCCGTGTTCGTGCCGGACGACCGCGTGGTGGGCGAGGTGGACGGCGGCTGGAAGCTCGCCCGCTCGACGCTGGCCGACGAGCGCGTGGCGATGGGGCGCGGGTCGTCGCTGGGGGAGTCGCTGGAACGGCTCCTCGCCGGGGACGCCGCCCACGACCCGGACGTGCGGGAACGCGTGGGAGCGCTGGTCGGCGAAGGGCTCGCGGTGTCGCTGCTCGACCTGCGGGCGAGCCTGCGGCGGCTGGGCGGCGAGGACCCCGGCGCGGGGTCCAGCGTGCGCAAGCTGGTCGGTGTGCGGCACCGGCAGACCGTGGCGGAGTTCGCCGTCGACCTGCTCGGACCGGACGGCGCGACCACCGAGGGCCCGGCGCGGGAGGCCGTGCACGAGTTCCTGCTCAGCCGGTGCCTCAGCATCGCGGGCGGCACCACGCAGGTCCTGCTGAACCTGGCGGGCGAACGGATCCTCGGCCTGCCGAGGGACAACGCGCACTGACGAGGAGTCGACGTGGACTTTGCCCCCGACGAGACCCAGGACGAGGTGCGGGGCCTGTGCGCGCGGGTGCTGGACCGGGAGACCGGCGAGCGCGGCGACCCCGGTTACGACGACGCGGCGTGGAAGGCGATGGGCGAGGCAGGGCTGACCGCGCTCGCGGTGCCGGAACGGCTCGGCGGTGACGGGCTGGGCCTCCTGGAGGTCGCCGCGGTGCTGACCGAGGTCGGCCGCCGGGCCGCGGCCGTGCCCGCGTTCGCCGCGCTGGCGCTGGGCGTGCTGCCGGTCGTCCGCTACGGCACCCCCGACCAGCAGGACGAACTCCTGCCGGTGGTGGCGGCGCACGGCGGTGTGCTCACCGCGGCGCAGAGCGAGCCCTCCGACCCGCTGCCCTCCGAGCCCCGCACCGCGGCCCGGCTCGACGGCGCGGAGTACGTGCTGTCCGGCACGAAGGTGGGCGTGCCGTTCGCGGGGACCGCGCACCGCGTCCTGGTGACGGCCACGCTCCGGGACGGACCCGGCGTGCTGGTCGTGGACCCGACGGCGGACGGCGTGTCGCTGGTGCCGACCCGCTCCTCCGGCGGCGCGCCGGAGGCCACCGTGCGGCTGCACGACGTCCGGGTGCCCGCCGCGGCCCTGCTGGGCGACGGCGCGGTGACCGGACTGCGCCGGTTCGCGCTCGCGGGCGCCTGCGCGCTCGGCGACGGCGTCCTGGCGGGCGCGCTCGACCTGACCGTGGCGCACGTGGGGACGCGGCACCAGTTCGGCAAGCCGCTGTCGGCGTTCCAGGCCGTCGCGGGCCAGGTCGCCGACGTCTACGTCGCCGCCCGCACGCTGCACCTGGCCGCGCTGGCCGCGTGCTGGCGCCTGTCGACCGGCCGCGACGCCGACCTCGACCTGGACACCGCCGCGCACTGGCTCGCGGGCGAGGCGCTCGTGGCCGTGCACACGTGCCACCACCTGCACGGCGGGCTGGGCGTGGACATCACCCACCCGATGCACCGGTTCTACGGGCTGGCCAAGGACCTCACCCGGTTCGTCGGCGGCGCGGAGCACCGGCTGGACCTGCTCGCCCGGCACGAGGAGGAGCCCGGTGTTCGTTGACCTCACGGACGGCCAGCGCGCGCTGCGCGACGAGCTGCGCGCCTACTTCGCCGGGCTGCTGTCCCCGGACGACCGCGCGGCGATGCTCACCGAGCGCCACGGCGAGGTCTACCGCGCGCTGGTGCGCCGGATGGGCCGCGACGGGTGGCTCGGCGTCGGCTGGCCCGAGGAGTACGGCGGACGCGGGTTCGGCGAGGTCGAGCAGCAGGTCTTCGTCAACGAGGCCGCGCGAGCGGACGTGCCGCTGCCCTACGTGACCCTCCAGACCGTCGGGCCCACGTTGCAGGCGCACGGGACGCGGGAGCAGAAGGACTTCTTCCTGCCGCGCATCCTGTCCGGCGAGGTGCACTTCGCGATCGGCTACACCGAGCCGGAGGCGGGCACGGACCTGGCGTCGCTGCGCACCAGGGCCGTTCGCGACGGCGACCACTACGTGGTGAACGGCCAGAAGACGTTCACCACGGGCGGGCACGACGCCGACTTCGTGTGGCTGGCGTGCCGGACCGGCGCGGAGGGCTCCCGGCACCGCGGGATCTCGATCCTGATCGTCGACACCACCGACCCCGGCTACTCGTGGACGCCGATCATCACCTGCGACGGCGCCCACCACGTCAACGCGACCTACTACACCGACGTGCGGGTGCCGGTCGGGATGCGGGTCGGCGAGGAGGACGCGGGCTGGCGGCTCATCACCACCCAGCTCAACCACGAGCGGGTCATGCTCGGACCGGCGGGCCGGATCGCCGCGCAGCTCGACCGGGTACGCCGGTGGGCGTCGACCAGGACGGGCCCGGACGGCGGGCCGCTGCTCGCGCGACCCGACGTGCGACGGGCGTTCGCGGAGGTGCGGGCCGTGGTGCGGGTCAACGAGCTGCTGAACTGGCAGGTGGCCTCGTCCCCCGGCGGGGAGGTCGCCGACGCCTCGGCGACCAAGGTGTTCTCCTCCGAGAGGACCCAGCGGGTCGGGCGGGTGCTGGAGGAGGTCGTCGGCAGGCACGGCGACCCGGCCGACCCCGAGACCGCCGAGCTGGCGCTCTGGCTGGACGTGCAGGCGAAGCGGAACCTCGTGCTCACCTTCGGCGGCGGCGTCAACGAGGTCCAGCGCGAGCTGGTGGCGTCCATCGGGCTGGGACTGCCGAGGGTGCCGCGATGAGCGCCGTGGAGCGGGAGGCCGCCCGGATCGCCGCGGCGGGCGAGAGCGAACGCCGGTTCGCCCGCGACCCGGTGAACCTGCCGATGGTGCTCAACTGGGTGGAGGCCCTCGGCGACGCGAACCCGGTCTACACCGACCGGGGGGCGGCCGTGGCGGCCGGGCACGGAGGGCTGGTCGCGCCGCCCGCGATGATCCAGGTGTGGACGATGGGCGGCCTGCACGGGCGGCGCGCCCCGGACGACCCGCTCGGCGCGATGATCGCCGTGCTCGACGAGGCCGGGTTCACCTCCGTCGTGGCGACCAACAGCGACCAGACCTACCACCGCTACCTGCGGCACGGCGAGCACGTCGCGGTGACGACGCGGCTGGAGGACGTGGTGGGGCCCAAGCGGACGGCGCTGGGCGAGGGCTGGTTCGTGACGACCGGGAACACCTGGTACGTCGGGGACGAGGTGGTCGCGGAGATGCGGTTCCGGGTGCTGAAGTTCCGCCCGGCCGCCGAACCCGCCGAGACGGCGCGGGTCGCGCCCGCGCCGGTGATCCGGCCCGCGACCACCCTCGACACCGAGTACTTCTGGGAGGGCACGGCGCTGGGGGAGCTGCGGATCCAGCGGTGCGGGGGGTGCGGGCTGCTGCGGCACCCGCCGGGGCCGATGTGCCCGGAGTGCGGCGCCACCAAGCCGACCCACCTCGTCTCCGACGGCGTCGGCGAGGTCTACAGCTACGTCGTGCACCACCACCCCCGCGTGCCCGGCCGGGAGACGCCGTTCGTCGTCGCGCTGGTCGAGCTGGACGAGGGCGTGCGGATGCTGGGCGAGCTGACCGGGATCGCGCCGGACGACGTCCGCGTGGGCCTGCCCGTCGAGGTCGTGTTCACGCGGGTCGACGACGACCTGACCATGCCGAGTTGGCGACCACGCGCGGGAGGCCGCTCATGACCGGGACACCGACCCTCGGGGACTCGCTGCCGGAGGTGCACGTCGAGGCCACCCCGACGTTCGTCGTCAGCACCGCCCTCGCGACGCGGGACTTCCAGGACGTGCACCACGACCGCGACCTCGCCGTGGCGCGCGGCTCGAAGGACATCTTCGTCAACATCCTCACCACGACCGGTCTGGTGCAGCGCTACGTCACCGACTGGGCGGGTCCGGCGGCGCTGGTGCGCGCGGTCGACGTCCGGCTCGGCGCTCCCTGCTACGCCCACGACACGCTGAAGTTCTTCGGCCAGGTCGTCGACCGCTTCGGCGACGACGGCTACGTGGTCGAGGTGGTGGGCCGCACCGCCCACGGCGACCACGTCGTCGCCACCGTCCGGATCGAGGTGCCCGCATGAGCCTGTCCGGGGCCGCCGCGGTCGTCGGGATCGGGGCCACCGACTTCTCCAAGGACTCCGGCCGCAGCGAGCTGGGGCTGGCCGCCGAGGCCGTGCGCGACGCGCTCGCCGACGCCGGGCTCGAACCGTCCGACGTGGACGGACTGGTGAGCTTCACCATGGACACCAACGCCGAGATCGCCGTGGCGCGGGAACTGGGGATACCGGAGCTGCGGTTCTTCAGCCGGGTCCACTACGGCGGCGGCGCCGCGTGCGCGACGGTGCAGCAGGCGGCGATGGCCGTCGCGACCGGGGTGGCCGAGGTGGTCGTCTGCTACCGCGCGTTCAACGAGCGGTCCGGGCACCGGTTCGGCCAGGTGCGGACGGCGGCGGCCGGTTCGGTCGACAACAGCTGGTCCTACCCGATGGGTCTGGGCACGCCCGCCGCGATGGTCGCCATGTTCGCCCGCCGGTACATGCACGTCCACGGCGCCACCAGCGAGGACTTCGGCCGCGTCGCCGTCGTCGACCGCAAGCACGCGGCCACCAACCCGAAGGCGTGGTTCCACGAGCGCCCGATCACCCTGGAGGACCACCAGTCGTCCCGGTGGATCGCCGAACCGCTGCGGCTGCTCGACTGCTGCCAGGAGAGCGACGGCGGCGTGGCGATCGTCGTGACCAGCGCGGAACGGGCGCGCGACCTGCGCAGGCCGCCCGCGGTGATCAGGGCCGCCGCGCAGGGCAGCGGCGCCGACCAGTTCACCATGACCAGCTACTACCGCGACGACCTCACCGGACTGCCGGAGATGGGGGTCGTCGCGACGGCGCTGTGGCGCCAGTCGGGCCTCGGTCCGTCCGATGTGGACGTCGCCGTGCTCTACGACCACTTCACGCCGTTCGTCCTGGTGCAGCTGGAGGAGCTGGGGTTCTGCGAGCGCGGCGAGGCCAGGCACTTCATCGCGGACGGGATGCTGGAGCTGGACGGCGGACTGCCGCTCAACCCGCACGGCGGCCAGCTCGGGGAGGCGTACGTGCACGGGATGAACGGGATCGCCGAGGCGGTGCGGCAGGTGCGGGGCACGGCGGTGAACCAGGTGCGCGGCGTGGGGCACGTGCTGGTGACGGCGGGCACCGGCGTGCCGACCAGCGGGCTGGTGCTGGGGGTGGCGTAGCTCAGTCCGGCCGGTCCACCAGGGCGACCAGCTTCTTCGGCGCCAGCACGCAGTAGCTGTCGGTCAGCAGCTCACCGACCTCCTCCCAGTCGACGTCGTCGGTGATCACCAGACCGACGACGTCGGTTCCCCACCCGGCCTTGAAGAACGGGTGGCCGGTGCCGACCAGCGCGTCGAGTTCGGAACCGGGCGCCCGGAACGTCATGACGACGATCGGCTCCGTCGCTCCCGAGGCCCTCGCGTACGCCGCCGGGTGCTCGGGTTCGACCGTGAGGACGTGGGCGAAGGTCCGCTTGCGCACCATCCACCGCGTGCCCCGCCAGGCCTGTTCCTCGTAGGCGTCGGGCAGCCCGAGGCACAGCGACCGCAGCCGGGCCAGGACGGGCGCGGGCACGTCTCCGCAGTCGACCACCCGGCCGACCCTACCGGTGCGGGCCGTCGCCGAACGCGTGATCGAGGTAGTCCTTGAACTGCACGCTGATCGTGTGCAGGTCCGACGGCCAGTTCGGCACGGCGAGGGTCCGCGACCGGCCGTCGCTTCCGCGCGCGGTCTGGGTGAGGCGGACGGTGCCGCTGGGCTGGGCCGGCAGGTAGGTGTCCACGCCGGTCAGGAACGGCAGTGAGCCGAACGGGGCGGGCGGGGTCCCCGGCACGGACACGCCGTCGCAGCCGTCGTCGAACACGAAGCCCGCGAGCACCTGCCGGGCGCGCGGCGCGACGGCGGGTGCCAGCACGTCGACCCCGTCGAACTCCAGGCGGTCGTTGTCGGTCGGCTGGTCGGCCCACCACTCCCGGTTGCGCAGCACGGTGAACGCCGAACTGCCGGGGCACTGGTCGATCAGGTCGCCGATGCCGCCCGGACCGGAGACCTGGAGGCGCAGGAACAGGTCGCTGCGCTCGAACGGCTCGAAGTAGTAGTGGTACGTGCGCTCGCCCTCGCGTTCGAGCACCAGCTCGTAGTGCTCGCGGCCGTTCACCCGCAGCGGCCCGAACGCGCCGTCCGCCCCGACCTCCACGCTCTGCCGGACGGCGCGGCGCGCCCCGGTCCGGCCGTCGAGCGCCCAGACCCGCAGCCGGCCCGCGACCCCCTGGTTCTGCGGGAAGTACGCCGCCCGGCCCGCGATCCGGACGAGCGCGGGCGGTTCGGGCCGCACGTCGGTGGTGGCCGCGTCCCGGCCGGTGAGGAAGCGGTGGACGTGGGCGAAGCTCTCCGCCGACGTCGCGGTCTCCGTGTGCCCCAGGTGGGTCAGGTACACGTTGGTCGCGCCGCCGATGGAGCCGGTCGGTTGCAGGCTTCCCCACAGCGCGAGCGTCGGCACGCCACCCGGCGGGGCGGCGCTGGACCTGCCGTCGACGTTGACGTACCGGCGCACCAGCGCCGCCCGTTCGGGCGTGCCCAGGAAGGCGTGCAGGACGGTCGTGCCGCGGGAGTGCGCCACGACGTCCACCGACCGCGCTCCGGTGCGGGCCAGCACGTCCGCGAGGAACCCGTCGAGGCCGGCGACCGCGGCGTCGTTGGTGGCCACGCTGGTGTCGTACTCGTAGGCGTGCAGCAGCCGGTCGGGGTACCCGTTGGTGGACAACCGCTTCGCGGTCGACTGCCACTGCTGCGCCGACCCCTGCTGGCCGTGCACGAAGACCACCGGCGTGCGCCCGGCGGGCGAGGCGTTCACCGCGGGCGCGGTCACCACCGCCGTCACGAACGCGAGGAGCGCCACGAGCAGCGGCGGACGGGCGACGATCGGCACGGTGGCCCCCACGACGTCGGGAACGGGCCACCGCACCGTAAC
>NZ_DBNGPQ010000020.1:0-38574 GCF_057122925.1 Umezawaea sp.
GGTCGTCCCTGGTCCCCAACACACCCAACGCCCCGTACCGCGCACCCACCAGCTCCACCGCCGCGTCCACGATCCGCTGGAGCGTCGAATCCAGCTCCAGCCCCGACCCCACCGCCAGCACCGCGTCTAGCAGGCTCCGCATCTGGTCGCGGGTCGTGGCGATCTCGGTCAGCCGCTCACCCACCTCGCCGAGCAGCTCGTCCAAGCGCAACCCGGCGAGGCTCACCTCCGCGCCGCCACCACCGGGCTCGGGCCCGTGCACCATCCGCGCGTCTCCTCCTCCGGCAGCCCGCCGCGCCGTGCGGGCCCACCCCGCTCCGCGCGCTACCCCGGCCTGCGCGGGTCCGGTCGGACCACCGCGAGCGGGCACGGGGCGTGGTAGACCAGCGCCTGGCTGGTCGAGCCCAGCAGCATCCCGGCGAACCCGCCGTGCCCCCGGCTGCCCACGACGAGGAGCCGCGCGTCCCGCGCCAGCCTCAGCAGCGCGCGGACCGGCCGGTCCCGCACGACGAGGCGGTCGACGTGGACGTCCGGGTACTTCTCCTGCCACCCGGCCATCCGCTGCGCGAGCAACCGCCGCTCGGCCTGCTCCACCTCCTCCCAGTCGATCGCCTGCCGCGCCTCGTCGTACGGGCTGCCGACCAGGAAGTCGGTCCACGTCATCACCGCCGTCAGCGACGCCCCGCGCGTCGACGCCGCGTCGAACGCGAACTCGATCGCGGCCTCGCTGGCGGGAGACCCGTCCACCCCGACGACGACCGGACCACCCTCGGGGGGTGTGCCGCGGACGACCACCACCGGGCACTCCCCGTGAGCCGACAGCCCCACCGCCGTGGAACCGACCAGCAGACCGGTGAAGCCGCCCAGCCCCTGCGAGCCGAGGACGATCATCCTGGCGCGGCGGGACTCGCCGACGAGCACCGGCACCACCGACCCGAACGGCGTGACGGCCTCGACGTCGACGGTGGGCGCGGCGGTCCTCGCCGCCTCCTCGGCCGCGGCGAGCCAGGCGTCGGCCTGCTCCTCCGCCGCCCGGCGCACCTCGTACTCGGTGACCAGGAGTTCGGGGTAGCCCCGGACGGGCACGAACAGCGCGTGCACCAGGCGCAGCCGCACGCCGTGCCGAGCGGACTCCTGCGCGGCCCACGCCACGGCGTCGAGCGCGGAACTCGATCCGTCGACGCCGACCACGATCGGTGCGGGTCCTCCGGTCATGACAGGTCCTTCCCGCTGTGGACGGTGACTGCCCCCACCGCCGCGCGTCGATCCGACGGCCGACCGCACGCGGGCGTGGTTCCAGCGTGCGCGGGGACCAGGACCGCGAACAGGTCCGAAGGTCCGTCGTCGGAGGACCGGAGTGCCCTGTCAGCGCGGCCGTGCGTGGCGGCGCCACGCGCTGTACGACCGCAGGGCGAACGACTCGGGCCTGATCAACCAGGGCCACGGGTGCACCTCGACCGGCCGCACCGCCCGCGCGATCCGCTGCCAGCCGGGGACCGGGGTCCAGGTCGCCGCGACGCTCCGCCCGGCCAGCTCCTCCGCCGGACGGCCCCGGTGCACCCGCACGGGCCGGGTGGCCGCCAGTTCGCCGAGGGTCTGCGCGAGGAACACCAGCCTGGTCCCGGACAGCCGCAACCGGGCCAGCAGCGGCTCGTCGAACACGAACACCGCGGGCCGGTCCGGTACGGCGGCCAGCGCCGGGTCGCGGTCGCCCAGCGACTCCGCCGTCAGCCACACCACCTCACCACCGCCGCCCTCGACGCGCGCCGGACCCGCCGGGACGGGCGCCCGGCCCAGGTCGGGCCCGTCCACCGGCGGACCGGGTTCCGCGTCCGGCCACGACTCCACCGGGCAGTCCGCGGCCAGCGGGCACGACGCGCACAGCGACGGCGCCCGCCGCTCGACCTGCCCGCGGCTGAAACCGTAGGGCTTGCCGCTGCCCGTGCCCACCGTCCACTGCCAGCCGAGCCGGTTCGCCGCGCGGGAGCCGTCCACCAGGTGCGCGAACATCTCGTCCTCGCCCTGCGCCCAGTCCCGGCCCGCGCGCACGGCCCACTGCGAGGCCAGCCACATCCGCGCCTGGTTCACGAGCCAGCCGTCCCGGTGCAGCTCCGTCACCATCGCCGACACGCACGCCATGTCCCCCGGCCACGGGTCCCGCGACCACCCGGCTCCGGTGCTCGGCTGCCGGTAGCGCAGCGGCCGGGCGGTCCGCTCACCCAGCCGGGAGTACAGGTGGCGGGCGTACTCCTGCCACAGCAGCTCGTCGCGGTACTTCACCCGGTCCCGCTCCGGCGCGCCGTCCACGGCCGACCACACCTCCGGCAGCGTGACCAGACCGTGGCGGAGGTAGGGCGACATCCGGCTGGCCCCGCGCTCGGACCGGGGCAGCACGGTGCCGCGGGTGCTCGCGTACCCGGTCACGTCGAGGCGGGCGAGTGCGGCGTCCGCGGCCCCCTGCCCCCCGGCGAACGCCGACGCCGCGACGGCTCCCCCCGGTTCGCGGGTCAGGTCTCCCAGGTGCAGGCGCACCCAGTCGAGCACACCGGGCTGGTCGGCGGGCGGAACGGGCAGCATCGGCACGCCGACCAGTCTGTGCCCGCGGCACCCGTCGTGCTCCACGGCCGACCGCCGGGTCGCCCGACCGTGGGGCCGTGGTCCGCCCGTCGTGCGGGAGCGCGGCGCGCGCCCTAGCGTCGAGCCGTGATCAGCACCGTCCTGGCGGGAACAGCGGTCCGGTGACGGCGCTGCTGCTGTTCGGCGACCAGTTGGGCCCGCACTTCCACTCCGAGCACACCGGGGAGGTCCTGCTCGTCGAGTCCGCCGCGGCGCTGCGGCGCAGGCCGTACCACCGGCAGAAGCTGCACCTCGTGCTGTCCGGCATCCGGCACCTCGCCGCCGAGCTGGGCGACCGCGCGACCGTCGTCCGCGCCGAGACGTACGCGGACGCCGTGCGCGGGTTCGGCAAGCCCCTGGTCGCCTACCAGCCGGGGTCGCGCGCCGCGGAGGCGCTGCTGCGGCGGCTGGGGGTCGAGGTGCTGCCCACGCCCGCGTTCGCGCTGGAGCGCCGGGAGTTCACCGACTGGGCGGCCGGGCGGACCTCGTTCGTGATGGAGGACTTCTACCGGGAGCAGCGCCGCCGGTTCGGCGTGCTGCTCGACGGCGGCGACCCGGTCGGCGGCCGGTGGAACCACGACGCGGACAACCGCGAGCCACCGCCGAGGGCGGCCGGGCTGGACGTGCCGGAGCCGTGGTGGCCGGAGGAGGACTCCGTCGACGCCGCGGTGCGCGCGGACCTGGACGCGATGGACCTGCCGACGGTGGGCGTGGACGGCCCGCGCTGGTTCGCGATCACGCGGCGGGAGGCGCTGGCCGCGCTGGAGACGTTCGTGCGGGACCGGTTGCCGCACTTCGGTCCGCACGAGGACGCCGTGCTCACCCGCGACCCGACGATGGCGCACTCGCTGCTGTCCGTGCCGCTCAACCACGGCCTGCTGCACCCGCTGGAGGTCGTGCGCGCGGCCGAGGCCGCCTACCGGGCGGGCACCGCGCCGACGGCGAGCGTCGAGGGGTTCGTGCGGCAGGTGCTGGGGTGGCGCGAGTACGTGTGGCACCTCTACTGGCACCTGGGTCCGGAGTACCGGCGGCACAACGAGTTCCGCGCCACCACGCCGCTGCCGGACTGGTGGCGCGAGCTGCGGCCCGGCGGCGTGCGGGCCGCGTGCGTGCGGACGGCGCTGGAGGGCGTCCGCGACCACGGGTGGGTGCACCACATCCAGCGGTTGATGGTGCTCGGCAACCACGCCCTGCAACGGGGCTACGACCCGGCCGCGCTCAACGACTGGTTCGTCACGTCCTTCGTGGACGGTTTCCCGTGGGTCATGCCGGTGAACGTGGTGGGCATGAGCCAGCACGCCGACGGCGGTCTCATCGCGACCAAGCCGTACCTGAGCGGCGGCGCGTACCTCAACCGGATGACCGACCACTGCCGCGGCTGCTGGTTCGACCCGAAGAAGCGCACCGGCGAGCGGGCGTGCCCGTTCACCGCGGGCTACTGGGCGTGGCTGGACCGGCACGCCGCCCGGCTGCGCGGCAACCACCGGATGTCCCGCGCCGTGCAGGGGCTCCAGCGCCTGTCCGACCTGGACGAGGTGCGCGCCCGCGAGCCGCGTCGCGAGGTCTTCTGAGGCAGCGGGCGGGCTCAGCCGTCGAGCGGTTTGCGCGCCTCGATGAGGAAGCGGCGGGAGTGGGCGACGAACGGGCCGTCCGCCCCGATCCGCTCGTGCAGCGCCCGCAGGCGGTCGAGGTACTTCTCGACGGTGAAGTCCGGGACGAACCAGATCACCTTGCGCAGGAAGTAGACCATCGCCCCGACGTCGGAGAACTCCATCCTCAGCTCGGCGGTCCGCAGGTCCAGCACCTCCAGCCCGGCCTCCCGCGCCCCGGTCTCCGCCAGCTCCGCCTCGCGGCGGCTCCGGCCGAGGGGCTGGGGGCCGAGGAAGAAGTCGTAGACCTCGTGGCCGCTGTCCGGGCCGACCTGCTGGGAGAGGTAGGTGCCGCCCGGAGCCAGGACGCGGGCGACCTCACCCCAGTGGGCGGTCACCGGGTGGCGGCTGGTGACCAGGTCGAAGGTGCCGTCGGCGAACGGCAGCGGCGGCTCGTCCCCGTCGGCGACCACGACGACGCCCTTGTCCCGCAGGTTCCGCTGGGCCCGCTCGACGTTCGGCGGCCACGACTCGGTCGCGACCATGCCCTTGGCCGCGCGCTGCGGGACACCCGCCAGCACCTCGCCGCCACCGGTCTGGACGTCGAGGCTCACCTCCGCGCGACCGATCCGCTCGCCCATCAGCCGCTGGTAGCCCCAGGGTGGCCGCTCCTCGGTGGCGCGCCCGTCGAGCCAGGAGAAGTCCCAGCCCGTGACGTCGACCGCGGCGGCCTCCGCGACCAGTTCCTCGAATCCGTCGTCCACGACGCGGAAGGGTCGCACGGAGCGCGGCGGCGGAGCGACCGCGTTTCGACCGCCCGGTCCCGCCGGTGCGGTGGCCCGGCCTGCCGACGGGCGCGGTTACCGTCGCGGTGCCACGGGTAGCCGAGGCGGGTACCGCACCGAGCAGGAGGGCGACGATGACCGCACCCGAACCCGGGCCCCTGGCCGACGACGCCGCCGAGGCCGATGTCCTGGAGCAGCTCGCTCCGACCGACGACGACGGTCACGCCGAGGTGTTCGGCGGTGAGGTCGGCGACGTGGAGGCCGACCCGGCGGACGTCGCCGACCAGCGGTGGGCCGTCCCGCTGGACGACGACCGCCGCTGACCAGCGAACCTCAGGCCGTCAACGCCTGCAACGCACCGCTGCGCTCCGGGTCGCGCAACAACCGCAGCGACTCCTTCTCCAACTGCCGAATCCGCTCGCGCGTCAACCCCAGATCGTCAGCGACCTCCTGGAGCGTGTGCGCGCGACCGTCGGCCAACCCGAACCGCCGAGCCACGATCCGCGCCTGCCGCTCCGGCAGCGTGTCCACCAGCGCGCGCAGCTCCGCGGCCACCGCCTCCTGCTCGACGACGTCCTCCGCCCGCACGGCGTCGGTGTCCTCGATCAGGTCGGCGACCGACGTGCCGCCGTCCTCGCCGACCGGGGTCTCCAGGCTGAGCGTGGCCCGTGCCGCGGACCGCAGCTCCACGACCCGGCCCACCGCCACCCCGGCCGCCCGCGCGATCTCCTCGGGGGTCGGGTCGCGGTCGGACTCGGCCCGCAGCCGCCGCTCGACCTTCTGGAGCTTGCCCAGCTCCTCCGTCACGTGGACGGGGATGCGGATGGTGCGGGACTGGTCGGCCAGGCCGCGTTCGACGGCCTGGCGGATCCACCAGACGGCGTAGGTGGAGAACTTGAACCCCTTGGTGTGGTCGAACTTCTCGACCGCGCGGATCAGGCCGAGGTTGCCCTCCTGGACCACGTCCAGCAGCGGCAGGCCGCGGAAGGCGTGCTTCTTGGCGACCGACACGACCAGGCGCAGGTTCGCCCGGATCATGTGGTCCTTGGCTCGCAGGCCGTCGGCCACCACCGCGCGCAGGTCGCGGCGCCGTCGCGGGGTCAGCGGCTCGGCCTCGGCGCGGCGCAGCAGCTCCTCGGCGTAGACGCCCGCCTCGATCCGCTTGGCCAGGTCGACCTCCTCCCCGGCGGTCAGCAGCGGCGTCGAGCCGATCTCGCGCAGGTAGTGGCCCAGCGGATCCGCCTCCGGCGACCGGCGCACCGCGGCCGGACGCGTCGACGTGCTCGTTCCCGACCTCAACGGCATGACCTCTCCTCGCAGGCTCGCACCCGCTCGAACGAGACGCGGGTTCGGTGGGGGGTGGCTGCCCGAGGGGCAGCTCTGGTGCAACGAGCGCGGGGTGACCGCTATTCCGCCTACCGACCGGACGTGTCCGGGTCGATCCGGTCCGGCACGGCCCGCGCCTCCCGCGGGTCCAGCCCGAGCATGGTCAGCACCTCGCGGCACTCGTCCGCGTTCGACGCCACCGCCGCGACCACGCGCACCGCCCGCGCCCGCTCGGCCCGTGGAACCCCGAACTCCGCGCCGACACGCTCCTCGACCGACACGGCAGTCCCCCTCGGCTTTCGACGACCCGCTCGGCGTACCCGGCGACGGCACGCGCAAACGGCGTGGCACGGCCGCGATCGAACGGGGCGCCCGCGACCTCGGGTGGGTACGGTCCCGGCGTGCTCAGGACTCGCCTCGACCTCGACCGGATCCACGCCGCCCGCCAGCTGGTCGACCCGGTGTTCCTGGACTCCCCGCTGTACCGGTGCGACGCGCTCGGCCGCCGGCTCGGCTGCGCGGTGAGCGTCAAGCTCGAAACGGCGAACCCGGTCCGCAGCTTCAAGGGCCGCGGCACCGAACTCGTGACGAGCCTGCTGGTCGAGCGGGGCGGGACGGCCGCGGTGTGCGCCAGCGCGGGCAACCTGGGCCAGGCGCTCGCCTGGTCCGGTCGCCGCCGCGGCCTGGACGTGACGGTCGTGGCGTCGCGCGGGGCACCTGCCGTGAAGCTCGACCGGATCCGGGCGCTGGGCGCGGAGCTGGAGCTGGTGGACGGCGACATCGAGACGGCCCGCGAGCGGGCGGCGGACATCGCGCGGCTGCGCGGCGTCCGGCTGGTCGAGGACAGCCTGGACGTGGAGACCTGCGAGGGGGCCGCGACGATCGGCCTCGAACTGGTGGACGGGGCCCCGGCGTTCGACACCGTGCTGATCGCCCTGGGCGGTGGTGCGCTGGCCACCGGCGTGGGCTACGTGCTGAAGACCCTGGCTCCGGCGGTCGAGGTGGTCTGCGTGCAGCCCGCGGGCGCGCCCGCCATGACCCGCTCCTGGCACGAGCGCCGCGTCGTCACCACCGACTCGACCGACACCGTCGCCGACGGCGTCGCGGGCCGCTTCCCCATCCCGGAGGTCCTGGACGACCTGCTCGCGGTGGCCGACGACGCCGTCCTCGTCCGGGAGTCGTCGATCGTCACCGGTGTGCGGCTGCTCCTGGAGCACACGGGCCTGGTCGTCGAGCCCTCGGCCGCCCTCGGCGTCGCCGCCGTCCTGGAGGACCCCGACCGGTTCGCGGGCGGGCACGTGGTCACCGTCGTGTGCGGCGGCAACGTCGACCTGGACGCCTACCGCGGCTGGGTCTACGGGTAACCGGAGCAGGCCGCGAAACCGCACGACGGGCACGATCCCGGCACCTACCATGCGGGGGTCGAGGAGCACGCGTACCGACCGTCTGGGGGGCCGGCGTGGAGTTTCTGGTCCTGGGGCCGATCCGGCTGTGCGCGGCCGGACGGGCCGTGGCCGTCGGTGAGCCGCGCCAGCAGGCGGTGCTGGCGGTGCTGCTGCTGGAGGCCGGTCGCACGGTCGGCGTCGACACGCTGGTGGACCGGGTCTGGGGCGAGTCCGCGCCCCAGCAGGTCCGGCGGTCCCTCCAGGCGCACATCACCCGCATCCGGCGCGCGCTCGACCGGGCCGAACCGGGAAGCGCCGCGCTGGTCCGGGAGTCGGGCGGCTACCGGCTCGACGTCCGGCCCGAGCAGGTCGACCTGTTCCGCTTCCGCGGCGCGCTGCGGGTGGGGTCGGCCGACCGCGCGGCGCTGCGCGCGGCACTGGGGCTCTGGCGCGGCGAGCCGCTGGCGGGACTGCGGGGCGACTGGGCCGAGCGCACCCGCGACGCCCTGCGCCACGAGTACGCCACCGCCGTCCTGGCCTGGGCGGGTGCCGAGATCCGCGCGGGCGGCGCGGCCTCGACGATCACGCAGCTGAGCGAGCTGGTCGACGAGCACCCGTTGCAGGAGGCGGCGGTCGCGACGCTGATGCGGGCGCTGCACGCCGTGGGTCGCGGTGCCGACGCGCTCGCCCACCACGACCGGATCCGCCGGGCGCTGCGCGACGAGCTGGGCGCGGACCCCGGCCCCGAGCTGTCCGCCGCGCACGAGGCCGTCCTGCGCAACGAGCTGCCGCCGCGGGCCGTGCCGTCGGTGCCCGCGCAGCTCCCCGCCGACGTCGCCGCGTTCACCGGGCGGGCGGGTGAGCTGGCCGAGCTGGACCGGCTCGCCGCGGGCACCGGCCGGGAACCGGTGATCGTCTGCCTGGTCGGCACGGCCGGGGCAGGCAAGACGGCGACGGCCGTGCGCTGGGGGCACCGGGTCCGGGACCGCTTCCCGGACGGGCAGCTCTACCTGGACCTGCGCGGGTACGACCCGGACCAGCCGGTGTCGCCCGCCGACGGGCTGGCCGCGTTCCTGACCGCGCTGCTGCCCCCCGGCGGGGAGGTGCCGCTCGGGCTGGCCGAGCGCGCGGCCCGGTTCCGCACCGAGGTGTCCGGCAGGCGGATGCTGGTCGTGCTGGACAACGCCGCCACCGTCGAGCAGGTCCGGCCGCTGCTGCCGGGCACCCGCTCCTGCGCCGTGGTGGTGACCAGCCGCGACTCCCTCGCCGGGCTCGTCGCCCTGCACGGCGCTCACCGGCTCGTGGTGGACCGGTTGCCCGCCCGCGACGCCGTCGCGCTGGTGCGCGGGCTCGTCGGCTCCCGCGTCGACGACGACCCCGGGTCGGCCGCCGCGCTGACCGAGCGGTGCGTGCGGCTGCCGCTGGCCCTGCGCCTCGCGGCCGAACTCGCCGCGTCCCGGCCAGCCACGACGCTGTCCCGGCTGGTGGACGAGCTGAGCGCCGCCCAGCGCACCCTCGACCTGTTCAGCGGCGGTGGCGACCAGCGGGCCGCGGTGCGGACGGTGTTCTCCTGGTCGCTGCGGCAGCTCGACGCCGAGGTCGTCCGCGCCTTCGCCGCGCTCGGCCGCCACCCGGCGCCGGTGTTCGACGCCCACGTGCTCGCCGCACTGGTCGACCGTCCGCTCGACGAGGCCAGGACCACCCTGGACACCCTGGCCCGCGCGCACCTGGTGCAGCCCGCCGGCGTCGACCGGTACGGCATGCACGACCTGCTGAAGGCCTACGCCGCGGAGACCGGGCGCGACGAGCGCGCCGCGCTCGACCGGGTCTACGACTACTACCTCGCCACCGCCGCCGCGGCGATGGACCTGCTCTACCCCGGCGAGGCCGACCGCCGCCCGACCGTGGCCGCCTCGACGGGCCCGGTGCCGGACCTGCGCGGCACCGTCGAGGCGCGCGAGTGGCTGGACGCCGAACTGGCCGCCGTGCAGGCGCTGGCCGCGCACGCGGCGACGGCGGGCGTGCCGGAGCACGCCGTCCGCCTGTCCAGGCTGCTGTTCCGCTTCCTCGACGGCTACCCCGACACGGTGGCGCTGGCGGTGCACGGGCACGCCAGGGCGGCGGCGCGGGCCACCGGTGACCGCGCCGCCGAGGCGCACGTGCTCGTCGCACTGGCCGGTGCCCACATGCAGGCCGGTCGGCCTGAGGTCGCCGCCGCGGACATGTGGACGGCGTTCGCGCTGTTCTCCGAGGTCGGCGACCCGCTCGGCCAGGCGCGGGCGCTCGGCACCGTCGGGATGCTGGAGGAGCGGAGCGGCCGGTACGGCACGGCGCTCGACCACTACGCGGGAGCGCTGGCCAGGTACCGCGGGACCGGCGACGTCGGCGGCCCCGCGCACGTGCTGACCAGGCTCGGCACGATCGAGGCCAGGACCGGTCGCAGGGACGTGGGCCGGGACCACCTGCGGCAGGCGCTGCTGCTGCACCGCCGGACCGGGCACCGCTTCGGCGAGGCGTGGGTGAAGGTCGGCCTGGCGGAGGTGGCCGCGGCCTCGGGCGACCTGGCGGAGGCCGTCGAGCTGCACACCGAGGCGGCCGAGCTGTTCGCGCTGTTCGGCCACCGCGACAGCGAGGCGTGGGCGGTCGACGGCCTCGGCAGGGCCGAGACGCTGCGCGGCCGTCCGTACGACGCCGCGGCCCACCACCGGCGGTCGCTCGACCTGTTCCGCCGGTACGGGGACCGCGACGGCGAAGCCTGGTCGCTCAACGGGCTCGGCGAGGCGCTCCAGGCGAGCGGGAGCACCGCCGCAGCCCGCGCGAACCACGCCGAGGCCTTGGCCGCGGCCACCCGGATCGGCGCCCACGAGCAGGTCGCCCGCGCCCACCACGGCCTGGCCAGGACGACCGGGGCGGCCGCCGCGCGCCCGCACTACGACAGCGCCATCGCGATCTACACCGACCTGGGGCTGGCCGCCGCGGACCGGATCAGGGCGGAACTGGCCTGCCTGTCGCGCTGACCCGGTCGGACGTGGCGGTGGGGCCCGCCGAGGCGGGCCCCACCGGGTTCGCGGTCGATCAGTAGGCGTGCGACTCCAGGTTCAGGAAGTAGTCCGGGAACAGGTCACCGCCGGTGAGCGGTGGCTGGAAGGCGCACATGCCCGTCAGGTTCTCGCCGATGCACCCGAGCACGGAGTAGAACGGGTCCGCGTTGAACAGGCTGCGGGCGTTGTTCGCGGGGCTCTGCCCCTGGCCCTGGCCGGGTGACACGAAGGCGTTGTCGACGTAGGTCGACTCGGTGAAGCCCACGAAGGCCGGGAAGTCGATCCCGCTGCCCTGGAAGCCGTTCAGGTGGAACATGCACAGCTCGAAGTACTCGCAGTAGCCGTTGAAGAAGGCTTGCGCCTTGGCGTCGGTTCTGGCGCGGACGGGGCTCGACTTCGCGTCCGCCGTGGTCACCGCCACGGTGTCGCTGGTCGACGCGGCCGGACCCGCCGCCGCCGTGCCGGTGAAGCCGACCACCGCCAGCGCGGCAGCGCCCAGCAGCGGTCCCAGTCGGGTGAAGGTGTTGCGCATGGTCGTGTTCCTCTCTCACGCGGCCCGTGCGGCCGCGCCGTCTCAGGGGCCGAGCGACCGGCGGGCCTGCTCGACGTCCGCCGCGTTGGCCTCCCGCACCTCGGCCAGCGCGGCGCGGTTGGCCGCGACGAGGTCGCGCTGGATCGACCGCTCCTCGTCGAACCACACGCCGACGAGGTTGGTCTCCTCCTTGCAGGCGAGGTCCGCCGCGGCCACGGCCAGCTCGTCGGGGGTCGCCGGACCGGCGAACCGGGCGTCGGAGGAGGGGGCCAGCGGATCGGGGTAGTCGAAGCCCCGCGCGCGCACGCACGCCGACCACGCCTCGACGACGGCGCGCACGCGCGGGGCTTCGCGGGAACGGGTGAAGCTCTCCCCGGCGAGCCGGAGCGCGAGCTCGCGGTCGAGACCGGGCCGCCTGCTCCGGCGCTGCCCGTCCTCGACGCGCTCGATGCAGCCGCCCGCCCCCTCCAGCGCCACCCGTTCCTCCGGCGTCGGCTCGGTCCGGGACCCCACCGGGGCGCTCTCCCCCACCCCGTACCCGTCGACGGCGGCCGTGGCCTCGTCGGTGATGCCGTACCGACGCTCGTTCCAACCGCGCAGCCCGACGTCGACCCGCTCGCCCTCGGGCGGGTAGTCGAACCCGGCTTCCCGCATGCACTCGCGGGTCAGCACGACCCGCGCCCGGCCCAGGTCGTTCAGCTGGTCGGGTGACAGCAGGTACTCGTCGAGCGGCAGGCGCAGGTCCGCACCGGCCAGCACCACCGGTGTCGGTTCCTCCGGAGGGGCCGACGCGCAGCCCGCCAGGGCCAGCGCGGTCGCGAGCGTCGCGGCGTGTCGCACGAGCATCGGTCCTCCTCCGGTCTCTCGGTCCAGGGGGATGGTGACCGGCGCGACCGGTGGGGAACGTTGTGGAAGTGTTGTGGCCCCACCGACCTCGTCGGCGCACGGTGGCCGGCGCCGTGGAGGCGGTGGTCCCGCCCTCGCGGCTCGCAGGCGTCTCGGCCGCCCGGCCGGGGCCGGCGATGAGCAGGCGGCCCACGGCGACCAGGTCGAGGAGGGGGCCGTGCGGCTCGACGCCGTCGAAGCCGAGCCGTTCGGCGGCGAGGGCGAAGGCCCGGACCACGTCGAGCCGGTCGTGCCACCTGGTCCGGCGACCGGGGTCCCGGTCGCCGGACAGGGTGGCACCGCCGACAATCAGCGCGACCACCCGTCACCGACGAGGAGCCGTGGCCGATGACGACGAGCGCGAACGGCCCGACCCCGCCATCGGTGCGGCGGCAGGGCTGGGACACCGTCCCCGAGTCCGATCTCCAGCGGATCAGGGCGATCTGGCGGGAGGCGTTCCCGCCGAGCGAGCGCGGCCCGCACGACACCGTCTCCCGCCGCGACAGCACGTGGCTGTGGATCGCGCGGGCCGCCGACGGGACCGTGGTCGGGTTCGCGACGGCGCTCCTGCTCACCCGGTCCGCCACCGCCTACCTGGAGTACCTGGCCGTGGCGCCGTCCACGCGCGGCGGCGGCGCGGGAGCGGCCGTGCTGGAGGCGGTCGCGGCCGACCTGCGCGCGGAGGGGGCGGTCCGCGGGGTCGTCCTGGAGGTGGAGGACCCCGCGCGGACACCGGACGACCCGCTCCCCGCGCGGCGCCTCGCCTTCTACGCCCGCTGGGGAGCGCACCCGCTGGGCCTGCTGCGCGACTACTCCGCGCCCGACCTCGCGACGCCGGGCGGCCGGGTGCCGATGCTGGTCCTGTGGAAGGGGATCACCGACCGCGCCGAACCCGACGCGGACGGTGTCGCGCGGCTGCTGACGGACCTGTACCGGGGCTACTACGCGTCCGCCGCGCCCGAGGGGCACCTGGACGAGGTGCTCGGGCGGATCTCACCGCGCTCCCCCTGAGACCGGGGGCGCGACGCACGGGCTGCCCACGGGACGGTGCCCGCTCCGCCCTCGGGCAGCACGTGCCGGGCTCACCGCCCCCGGTCGCGGAACGCGGCGCGGTAGGCGGTGGGCGAGAGCCCCAGCTCCGCCTGGAGGTGCAGGCGCAGCGACCCGGCGGTGCCGAACCCGGCGGCGGCGGCCACCTCCTCGACGGGCAGGTCGGTGCGCTCCAGGAGGGCGCACGCCCGTTCCACGCGCTGGTGGACGAGCCACCGCCCCGGCGACGTGCCGATCTCGTCGCGGAAGCGCCGGGTGAACGTCCGCGTGCTCGTCGACTCCTGGGCCGCCAGTTCCCGCAGCGTGACGGGCCGGTGCAGGTTCGCGAGCGCCCACCCGCGCGCCCGGCTGGTCGAGGAGGTCCGCTGGTCCGGCATCGGCCGCTTCACGTACTGCGCCTGCCCGCCCTCGCGGTGCGGCGGGACGACCGTGCCGCGGGCCACGTCGTCGGCGACCGCGGCGCCGTGGTCGGTGCGGATCATGTGCAGGCACAGGTCGATGCCCGACGCCGCGCCCGCCGAGGTGAGCACGCCGCCGTCGTCGGTGTAGAGGACGTCGAGGTCGAACGCGACGTCCGGGAAGCGCTCCCGCGCCCGTGCCGACGAGCGCCAGTGCGCGGTCGCCCGCTTGCCCGCGAGCAGTCCCGCCGCGGCCAGCACGAACGACCCCGTGCAGATCGACGCGATCCGCGCACCGGGGCGGATCCGGGCCAGCGCGGCGGCCAGCGGCGGGTCGAGCGCGCCGTCCCAGGGCCCGTGGTCGGCCTCCGACCCCGGTACGACGACGGTGTCCGCCTCGGCCAGCGCCTCGGGGCCGTGGGCGACGGAGACGGTGAAGTCCGCGTCCGTCCGGATCTCGCCGGGCACGGGCGCGCACGTCACGACCTCGTAGAGCGCGACGCCACCGGCCGAGCGGGCCTGGCCGAACAGCCGGTGGACGGTGCTCAGCTCGAACGGGAGCACCCCGTCGCGAACCAGGACCGCCACGCGGTGGCGACCGTCGCGAGCGAACACGGTCATGGCCCGATCTTCGCACATGTTGTCCATCGGGCCAGTCGTCGCGGCCGTCCCGCCGTCCGATGATCGACGGCATGAACGTCCTCTGGATCCTCGCCCACCCCGATCCCCGCTCGCTCAACGGTTTCCTCGCGAAGGAGGGGTGGCGGGCACTCGCCGCCGACGGCCACGAGGTCGAGGTGTCGGACCTCTACGCGATGCGCTGGAACCCCGTCGTCGACACCGAGGGCTACGCCCACGACCCCGCCGAGCGGTTCCGGGTCGCCGCCGCCGCGAAGCACGCCTACGAGAGCGGCGCGCTGAGCCGGGACGTCCGGGCCGAGCAGGAGAAGATCGACCGGGCGGACACGGTCGTCGTCCAGTTCCCCCTGTGGTGGTTCGGGATGCCCGCCATCCTCAAGGGCTGGTTCGACAAGGTCTGGCTCCAGGGCTACGCGTACGGGCTGCGCGGTCCCGGCGGGGAGTGGATCGGCTACGGGGACGGGTTCCTCGCGGGCAAGCGCGCGCTGGCCGTCGTGACGGCGGGCGGGCCCGCGTGGTCCTACGGCGGGCGGGGCATCCACGGCGCCGCCGACGAGCTGCTGTTCCCGCTGCTGCACGGCACCCTGTTCTACGCGGGGGCGCGGGTGCTGCCCCCGCTGCTGCTCCCCGGCGCGGACCGGTTCACCCCCGAGGAGGGCGAGGGGGCCGCCGAGGAACTCCGCGGACGCCTGCGCGCCATCCCCACGACCGACCCCGTCCCGTACCGGACGCAGAACGGCGGCGACTACGACGAACGCCTCGTGCTGCGACCGGACGTGGCTCCGGGCGCGACCGGACTGGGCGTGCACCTGGCCTGACGCCGGGCGTGCGCCCGGCCCGGAACCGGTGAGCGGCCACCGCCGCTCACCGGAGACCCCTCACCCCCGTGGGTGGAGGTCCGCGCACCCCGGCACGGGCACGTCCCACACGGTCACCGGAAACCCCTCACCCCCGCGGGTGGAGGTCCGCGTACCCAGGGGCGGGCACGTCCCGCACGGCGACACCGCCGCGGACCGCGCCCGTCGTCACCAGGCCGACCCCGCCCGCCCCGGCCTCCGCGCCGTCGGTGTCGATCACCGCGAGGGACAGCGCGTTCACGCCGTGCGCGCGCAGCAGCCCGTTCGGGAGCACGAAGTCCTGCTGCGCGGCGAGGTCGCCGAGGTACTGGCCGACGTTCCACCCGTTGAGGAAGACCAGCACCCGCTGGTTCGGGGACCCGTCCGGCGCGAAGCGGAGCGCGATCGGGACGTCGTGGCCCTCGGGCAGGTCGAGCCGGAACGTGGTGCGGTGCCAGGACACCCCGGCGGGGAGCGGCACGTCCGCGAACGACCTCGACCGCTGCCACGTCCGGTCCGGGTAGCCGGGCAGGTGCCAGCCCGCGCGCTCGCCGTGCAGACCGCCGGTGTTCAGCGGCCCGCGCGCCGGGTCGGTCAGGTCCTCGCCGCCCTCCGCGCCCCGCACCCGCCACGAGATCGGCGCCGTGGAGCCGACGAGCCGCGCGCCGAAGAGCCCGCGCGGCTGCTTGAAGCGCGTGTCGTCGGCGGTCCAGTCGTCGTTGTGGCCCATGTTCTCCACCAGCACCGAGATCGTGACGGGTCGGCCCCGTTCGACCAGGCCCGGCGGGATGGTGAAGTCGCCCCTGCCCGGATCGGGGTTCACCGGCTCGGAGTCGGACTGGACGCCCCCGGCCGCCGAGCCGACGTAGTGGCCGTCGACCCACACCAGGTAGATCCCCCGCCGTCCGGTGATCGCGTTCAACGAGATCGCGGTCTCCCCGCCGGTGGGGGTGAACCTGCCGCGGTACCAGACGTTCCCGTGGTGGAACCCGTAGTCGCCGCTGTAGAGCACGGGCAGGGTCTTGGGCTTGATCGGGCTCTCGGTGGTGGTCCGGTCCGCGATCGTCCAGCCGGAGTCGTCGAACCCCGGAGCCGCCTCGGGGACGTCGACGCGGTGCCGCCACTCGGTCAGCGGCGGCAGCGCCACCGGCCGGGGTCCGGCGACCTCCCCGAGCAGGCTGCCGCTCGACGTCCGGGTGACCCGCACCCGTTCGCCGCCGACGACGAGCCGCCGCGCGGACGCCGGTCCGAACACCTCGACCTCACCGGCGCGGTCGACGTCGGCGCGCAGCCGCACGGTGCCGCCGACCGCGCTCGCGGACCGCGCGAGCGCCGTGCCGCGGACGAGGACCGTGCCGCCACCGGTGTCCAGCCGCCAGAACCGCGCGGCCTCCTCGCCGGTGGCGAGCAGCAGGAGCAGCGGCGGCCTGCCGCCACCGGACACGAGCACCCTCGCCAGGCCGGAGTGGCGGTAGTCCAGCCGCAGGTCGCCCGTGGCGGCGTCGAACGACGAGGCGACCCGGCCGTCCAGCACCCGCACCGACGGTGCGGAGGAGTACCGCAGCACGGTGGACCCGTCCTCGCCGTCCCGGCCGTGCAGCACGGCGACGTCCCGGCCGCCGACGGGCGCGTGGGTCAGGATCTCCGACGTGGACCACACGAGCCGCTGGCCGCCGAGGTCGTAGCCCGCCACGAGGATCTTCGCGTCCCGTCCGGCGATCCGGACCGGCACCCGGTAGCGGCCGTCCGGGGTGGACCAGTCCAGCGTCGTGGCGAGGTCGGCGGTGTCCGCGCGGTCGGCGTGCCGCAGCAGGACGAACTGCGTCCCGGTGTCGGGGTTGGCCCTGGCCCGCGTCCCCACCGCGGGGTCGGCGGGCACGGGCGCGGCGGACGGGTCGGTCTTCGCCAGCGGTGCCACCGAGGTGACGAAGTAGCCCTGCCGCTTGAACTCGTCGTACTTCGGCGTGAGCCGACGCCCCTCGGTGATCGCCGCGCCGTAGTCGTAGGAGGTGTAGACGTCGTTGGGCTGCGGGAGCCAGCCCCACGACGTGCCGCCGAAGGCCATGTAGTAGTTGAACACCGTCGCGCCGCTGCCCACGACGTTGGACTTGTAGAACACCCTCATGTAGTCCGGCCCGGTGAGGCGCCCGCACTTCTCGTACCCCGCGTTGGCGAGGTCGATGGCGCCCGCCTGGTACTCGGCGGCGTAGACCGGGGCGTCCTCGCGCAGGCGCCGGGTGATGCCGTCGCCCCACGGACCCCAGGTCGTGTCCGGGTTCGGGCAGTCGAAGGACTGCGGGTAGTCGTCCACGCCGGGGATCTGCACCGCGCCCTGGCCGGACGACCAGTTCGGCAGGGTGCCGCCGCAGCAGTTGTTGTGCGTGATCGGCACGTCGATGCCGTGCTCGCGGGCCGTCCGCTGCAACTGCTCCATGTACAGCGGGTCGACGTTCGCGCCGTACTCGTTCTCCACGTTGTAGGCGATGACCGAGCCGCCCCTGGTGACCTGGTGCCGGGCGATGATCGGGTCGACGCGGTCGAGCCAGTCCCGGTACGCCGCCGTGTACCCGTCATCGCTCGACCTGGCCCGACCCGGCACCTGCTTCAGCCACGCGGGCATCCCGCCGCCGGTGGTCTCGGCGTTGATGTAGGGCCCCGGCCGCGCGACCACGTACAGGCCCAGCTCCTCGGTCAGCGCGAGCAGCCGGTCGATGTCGCGGACCCCGGTGAAGTCGTACACGCCCTGCTTCGGCGAGTGGTAGCCCCAGTGGAAGTACAGCGACACCCCGTTGAACCCCGCCGCCCTGATCTTCTCCAGCACGTCGCGCCACAGGTCCGGGCTCGGCAGGCGGAAGTAGTGGAACTCCCCGGCCCACAGCAGGACCCGCTCCCCGTCGACCGTCATCGAGTACCGGTCGTAGCCGACCTCGTGGCGCTGCTGCGCGCGGTCGGGCGCGGCGTCCACCGACCGGGCCGCCGCCCCTCCCGCGACGACGGCGAGCAGCAGCGCGAGCAGCGGCGGCAGGACGCGGGTCGTGGCTCTCATCGGTCGGTCACCTCCGGTGCGGGGTCACTTCAGGGAGAACGACGCCAGGCGCAGGTCGCCGGTGAACACGAGGTAGACGTCGTGCCTGCCGCGCACCGCCTCCAGCGGCGCGGTCGTCGTCGCGTAGGTGTAGACGTCACCGGTGCTCGCCGCGGTGGCGGTGCCGATGACCCTGCCGCGCACGGGATCGCCGAGCCGGACCTCGATCGAGGCGGTGCCGGGCGCGGACCTGGCCACCGTCGCGGTCAGCCGCTTCGCCCCCCGGCCGAGGTCCACGTCGGCGAACTCGATCCACTCGCCCGCCGCCGCGCCGACGGCGTCGCCGCGGACCTTGCTCTCGTCGACCAGGTCCACGCCGGAGTAGTCGTCGAAGTCGACCGCGCGGGTGGTCGCGCCGAGGTCGCGGGCGGGGATCCGCTCGCCCCTGACCCGCACCTCGCCGCGCTGCCGCACGTCGCCGGAGGACGCGCCCACGGCGAGGTCGTGCACCGAGTCCTCCACCGCCCAGCGACCGCGGGTCACGTCCCACACCGCGAGGTCGGCGGCCTTCACCTTCAGCACGACCGTCTTCGCCCGGCCCGCGTCGAGGCTCACCCGCTCGAACGCCCTGAGCCGCTGGGCGGGTTGGTCGACGCGCGAGGTCCGCTGGTGGGTGTAGAGCTGCACGACCTCGTCGCCCGCCCGCCTGCCCGTGTTGGTGACCCGGACGCTGACGACGACCTCCCCGTTCGCGTCGACCACCGGGGACTCGACCCTCAGCCGGTCGTAGCGGAACGAGGTGTAGGACAGCCCGTGGCCGAACGGGTACAGCGGATCGCCGTCGAAGTACTGGTAGGTCCGGCGGCTCTTGACGATGTCGTAGTCGAGGATGTCCGGCAGGTCGGCCGCCGACCGGTACCAGGTCTGGGTGAGGCGGCCCGCCGGGTTGCGGTCGCCGAACAGCACGTCGGCCAGCGCGTTGCCGGTCTCGGCCCCCGCGTGGGTGGTCCACAGCACCGCCGGGACGGCCTCCTGCTCCGGGCCCGCCGTCGTGGGGTAGCTGTTCTCCAGCACCACCACGGTGTTCGGGTTGGCCTCGCGCACGGCCGCGACCAGTGCCCGCTGGCCCGCCGCGAGGCCCATGTCCGTGCGGTCGTGGTCCTCGCGGCCGTTGATGAACGGCATGCTGCCGACCACGACCACCGCGACGTCCGCCGCGCGGGCCTTGGCCGCCGCCTCGGCGACGCCGTCGCGCAGGACGTCCTTGGTGAACCGGGCCGCGCCCGCCGCCGTCGTGGCCCCCAGCGCCAGCGTGCCGTCGGCCGCCACCGTCAGGTACTCCTCGGGACCCGACCAGTCGAAGGCCTTCTCGTACCCGGCGTAGCGGATGACGACCTCGCCGCCGCCCACGTCCTCCAGCGCGAACTGCTGCTGCACGAACCAGCCGTTGGGCTGCTCCTCGCTGTTCACGAACGACGAGCCGGAGATCGTGACGTACTTGCCGTTCGCCGCGGAGCGCAGGGTCAGCACGCCCTCGCCCCAGTCGAAGACGTCCAGCTGCTCGGTCGTGCCCGCCGTGGTGCCGCCGATCCGCAGGAGGTCGCCGTCGGCGTCGGCACCCGCCGTGACGTAGCGGCCGGAGGACACCTCCTTGAGCGCGATCCGGTCGACGCCCTCGCTGCCGGACACCGCCGCACCGGCGCCCAACCGCGCCCGGACGCCGTCGATCGGGGTCACGCCGTAGGTCGTGGAGCCGGAGTACCAGTCCGTGTAGAGGGTGTCCGACAGCGGGCCGACCACGGCGACGTTCCGGTCCCGTGCGGCGTTCAGCGGCAGCGCACCGCCCTCGTTCTTCAGCAGCACCAAGGCCTTGCCCGCCGTCTCGCGGGCCAGCGCCCGGTTCGCGGGGCTGTCGACGACGTCCTCCGTGATCCCGCCGTACGGTCCGCCGCCGGGGTCGAACTCGCCGAGCCGCACCCGGACCGACAGGATGTGCCGGACGGCGGTGTCCACATCGGACTCCGCGATCAGCCCGCGCGCCAACGCGGTCTTGATCGCCGTGATCGTCCTGGCGGAGTCGGTGTTGTCGGTGGTGAAGCTGTCCACACCGGCCTTGAGGGTCGCCGCGTCCGCCGAGGGCAGGTCGGGGTAGTACTTCTGCGACTCGACCAGGTTGTTGGGGCCCGACGCGTCGGTCACGGTGAAGAGCGGTTTGTCGGTCCACGTCCTCACGACGTCGTTCACGTCGGAGTGCGCGGTCATCGGACGCCCGTTGACCAGGTTGTACGCCGTCATGACGCCGGTGGCGGCGTCGGCGGTGATCGCGGGCTTGAACGCGGCCTCGTCGTACTCGTGCTTGACCCTCGGCCGGAGCTGCGACGACGTGGTGTCGCGGCGGATCTCGTTGTTGTTGGCCAGGTAGTGCTTGAGCACCGGGGCGGTCTTGAGGTGCCGGGGGTCGTCGCCCTGGAGGCCGTGGCCGTACGCGGTGGAGATCTCCCCGGTCAGGTGCGGGTCCTCGGAGTAGCCCTCCTCGTTGCGGCCCCAGCGCGGGTCGCGCAGCAGGTTCACCACCGGTGCCCACAGCTGGAGCCCCCACACGTCGGGGTTCGCCGAGTTGAGGCCGCGCGCCTCGTCGCCGACCGCGGCGCCGACCCGCTCCACCAGTTCGGTGTCCCACGTGGAGGCGAGCCCGACCGCCTGCGGGAAGACCGTGGCCTCGGCGGTGACGACGGCGCCGCCGTCGTTGCGGTCGGTGGACCACGCGACGCCGTGCAGCGCCTCGGTCCCGGTCTTGAACGGCGCGATCCCGAGCCGCGGGATCGCGGGCTGGTACTGGTGCAGCAGCGACACCTTCTCGTCCAGCGTCAGCCGCCGCACGAGGTCGTCGACGCGGGCCTCCGGCGACCGGCTCGGATCGCGGAACAGGGGGGCCTGGTCCGCGGCGGCCGGACCCGGTGCCGCGAGCGCGACGAGGAGCGCCGCGGCCAGCAGCGGAACGGTTCTGCGCACCCTCACGACGGTCGTCCTCCCGAGTCGTTCTCGCGCACGACCACGACCACCCGGTCGCGATCGGCCTGGACGAGCACGCCCTGGACGTGCTCGGTGCCGGTACCGCCCTCGACGGAGGCCGGGGCACCGACCCCGACCAGCAGCACACGCCAGCCGGGCGGTGCCGCGTGCGCCTCGACCGTGACGACACCGCCCCGACGGGCGGTCGTGAACACCGCGTCGCCGACGGGTGTGGTCGCGGTCGTGCCGTCGGCGAGTTCGTACACGTGCAGCGTCACGCCGTCGGCGTGGTCGTAGTCCGGGCGGTCGTCGACGGCGCCCACGGGCACCACGGAGTTCGGCCGGACGAGCAGCGGGACGTCGGTGAAGCCGCAGCGGTCGGTCGTCCAGCGCGGGCCGCGCACCCGGTCACCGGTCGTGAAGCGGGTCCAGGTCCCCTCGGGGACGTAGTAGGACACCGTGCCGTCGTCGGTGAAGACGGGGGCGACCAGCAGCGAGTCGCCGAGCAGGTACTGGCGTTCGAGGTGCGTGCAGGCGGGGTCGTCCGGGAACTCCAGGACCATCGCCCGCATCACCGGCACGCCCGTGCCCACCGCCTGCCGCGCGGCCTCGAACAGGTAGGGCATCAGGCGCGCCTTGAGCTTCGTGAAGACCCGCAGGACGTCCACGGCCTCCTCGTCGAACAGCCACGGCACCCGGTAGGAGCCGCTGCCGTGCAGCCTGCTGTGCGAGGACAGCAGCCCGAAGGCGATCCACCGCTTGAACACCCCGGCGCTCGGGGTGCCCTCGAAGCCGCCGATGTCGTGGCTCCAGAAGCCGAAGCCGGACATCCCGAGCGAGAGCCCTCCGCGCAGGCTCTCCGCCATCGACTCGTAGGTGGACTCGGAGTCGCCGCCCCAGTGCACCGGGAACCGCTGGCACCCGGCGGTGGCCGACCGGGCGAACAGGACGGCCTCGTGCTCGCCGCGCCGGTCGCGCAGCACGTCGAAGACGGTGCGGTTGTAGAGCAGCGTGTAGTAGTTGTGCATCCGCACCGGGTCGGAGCCGTCGAAGTAGACGACGTCGGTCGGGATCCGCTCGCCGAAGTCGGTCTTGAAGCAGTCGACGCCCTGCTCCAGCAGCGCGTCCAGCTTCCCCGCGAACCACTCGCGCGCCGCGGGGTTGGTGAAGTCGACCAGCGCCATGCCCGGCTGCCACTGGTCCCCCTGCCACACGTCGCCGTTCGGCCTGCGGACCAGGAACCCGCCCGCGACGCCCTCGGCGAAGAGGTCCGAGGCCTGCCCGATGTAGGGGTTGATCCACACGCAGACCCGCAGCCCGCGCGCCCGCAGCCGCTCCAGCATCCCCTCCGGGTCGGGGAACGTCTCGGGGTCCCACCGGAAGTCGCACCAGTGGTACTCGCGCATCCAGAAGCAGTCGAAGTGGAACACGCTCAGCGGCAGGCCCCGCTCGGCCATGCCGTCGATGAACCCGGTCACCGTCGCCTCGTCGTAGGACGTCGTGAACGACGTGGACAGCCACAGCCCGAACGACCACGCGGGCGGCAGCGCGGGCCTGCCGGTGAGGGCCGTGTACCGGCGCAGCACGTCCTTCGGCGTGGGCCCGTGGACGACGAAGTAGCGCAGCGTCTGGCCGGGCACGCTGAACTGCACCCGCGAGACGACCTCCGAGCCCACCTCGAACGACACGGCGCCGGGGTGGTCGACGAAGACGCCGTAGCCCGCGTTCGTCAGGTAGAACGGGACGTTCTTGTAGGCCTGCTCGGTGCCCGTCCCGCCGTCGGCGTTCCAGATGTCGACGGCCTGCCCGTTGCGCGCCACCGGGCCGAAGCGCTCGCCGAGGCCGTACACCACGTCGCCGACGCCCAGGGTGAGCTGGTCGCGCACGTGGTGCTCGCCGTCGACGGTCATGAAGCCCATCGCCTTGGCACCGCTGGAGGTCAGCGCGCGACCGCCCGCGGTGAAGTCCACGCCCCACCCGTCGCCGCCGCCCACCCGCGCGGACAGCGCGCCGGAGGTGAGGACGGCGACGCCGTCCTCGTCGACCACCTTCGCGGTGGTGCCGTCCTCGACCGCCAGCTCGAACCGGGGCTCCGCGGGCACCTCACCCGCGAAGTGCGTGATCGTGACGCCGATGACGTCGGGCATCGGCGAGGAGAGGCCGATCGTGACCACCGGTCCGCGGAGCAGGTCGCCCCGGTGCCGGATCGGTGTCGTCGGCGCGTGCACGACGAGCGTGCCCTCACCCGCCACCACGTCGTGCACCTCGACCGGGTGCGCCGCCACCACACCGGGTCGCAGCTGCCAGTAGCCGTCGCTGAACTTCACCTGACCGCCCCCACCGTCATCCCCCGCGTCAGGGTTCGTTGGAAGAACAGGAAGAACACCACGGCGGGGAGGACGCCCAGGAGCGCCGACGCGCTGGTCGTCGTGGCGTCCATCATCCGCTGCCCCTGGAGGATCCCCAGTGCGACCGGCACGGTCTGGTTCTCGTCGGAGATGAGCAGCACCAGCGGGATCAGGAACTCGTTCCACGTCCAGATGAAGAAGAACACGAACAGCACGCCCAACGTCGGCCTGCTGATCGGCACGACGATCCGCACCAGGACCTGCCACCGGTTGGCGCCGTCCACCCGCGCGGCCTCCAGCACCTCGCGCGGGAAGCCGCTCAGCGTGGAGGCCAGCAGGTAGGTGCCGAACGCGGCCTGGACGATCGTGAACACGATGATCACCCCGAGCCGGGTGTCGTACAGGTCGACCTGCTTGAACAGGTGGTAGAGCGGGTAGACCAGGGCTTCCTGGGGCAGCGTGTTCGCGATCAGGAACAGGGTCAGCACCCACAGCCGCCCCCTGATCCGCCCGATGCCCAGCGCGTAGGCGTTGAGGACGGAGACCACGACCGCCAGCACCGCGACCGATCCGGCGATGACGAAGCTGTTGAGGAGCTTCGACCCGAAGTCGACGCGCTGCCAGAAGTCCACGATCCCCTGCGCGTGCACCTCGTCCGGCAGCGAGAGGGGGCCGGAGGTGGCGTAGTCGGCGGGTGACTTCAGCGCGTTCAGGACGATGATCGCGAACGGCACCAGCATGACGGCGGCGAGCGCGACGAGCCCCCACAGCACCAGGTGCGGCGCCGGGTCGCGCCGTCGCCGAGCGGTCGTCGCCATCAGCGCTCCTCCCCGCGGTTCTGCACGCGCAGGAAGGCGGTCGTCAGCACCAGGACCAGCACCGTGAGCACCGTCGCGATGGCGGCTCCGTACCCGACCTGGGTCTTCTCGAAGAAGTTCTGGAACGACGAGTACGACGGCACGGTCGTCGCCCCTCCTGGTCCACCGCCGGTCAGCACGTAGATCGGCCCGAAGACCTTCAGCGCGGCGATGGAGCAGGTCAGCAGGACCACGAACGCCTCGGGCCGGATCTGGGGGACGGTGACGTGCCAGAACCGGCCGAACCACGACGCCCCGTCGAGTTCGGCGGCCTCGTGCAGCACGGGGTCGATCCGCTGCATCCCCGCCATGAAGACGACCACGGGGTAGCCGAGCTGGATCCACGCCAGCACCCCCATCACGCTGTACAGCGCGATGTCCGGGTCGCCGAGCCAGTCCCGCGCCAGCGAGCCGAGGCCGACGGCGTCGAGGAACGCGTTGAGCGCGCCGCCCCTCGGCGCGAGGATCCAGCTCCACACGATCCCGGCGACCGCGATCGGCAGCACCTGCGGCAGGTAGACGCACGCCCGCAGCACCCCCGCGGCGCGCGGGCCGAACCGCTTGCCCACGACGTCGAACAGCGCCGCCGCGACGAGCAGCCCGGCGGCCGTCGGCAGGACCGCCATCGCGACGAGCAGTCCGACGTTGTGCCGGAACGACGCCCAGAACGCCGCGTCGGCGAAGAGCCTGCGGTAGTTCTCCAGGCCGATCCACCTCGGGTCGCCGACGCCGGACCACCGGGTGAAGCTGATGCCGACGTTCATGGCGAACGGCACCAGGACCACCGCGAGCAGGAGCACGGCTCCGGGCAGGAGGAACAGCAGGTAGGTGCCCTGGCCCCGGCCGGGTCGGCGCCGGGGTGGCGAGGGGGTGGGCTTCGCCGGGGAGGGCCGGTCCACGGCCGTGGCGACGCTCATCCGCCGAGGGTGGCGCGGTTCTCCGCGTACGGCTTCGCCACCTCGTCGAGCACCTGGTCGGGGGTGGCGCCGCCGGTGATCAGCTTCTGCGTCGCGGACACGAAGACGGCGTAGAAGCCGGGGGCGGGCCAGTCCGGGTAGTACGCGAGCCCGTCGTTCGCCACCAGGGTGTCGAACTCGTCGATCAGCGTCCGCACCGCGGGGTCGGTGGGCTGCGACCCGCCGGGCGCGACGGGGACGCCGCCCGCGTCGCGGAGCTTGTCCTGGATCTCCTGCGACAGCGTGATGTCGATGAAGTCGTAGGCCAGCTCCTTGTTCCGGGAACCCTCGGGGACGACCCACAGGTTGCCGCTCGACCCGATGCCCATCCTGCTGCCCGGCCACGGGAACGAGCCCCACTGGAAGTCCTTGATCCCGCTCTGGAGCCGTCCGCGCCACCAGGTGCCGGACACCATGATCGGGTACTTGCCCTGGATGAAGGCGACCCCCATGTCCTCGGCCTTCATGCCGCTGGACTCGGGCCCGACGTAGCCCTTGGCGACCCACTCGGCGAACGTGGTGGCGCCGTAGGTCCACGCCTCGTCGTGGAAGTCGACGTCGCCGGTGTAGCGCTGGTACCGGTCCACCCAGTCGCGGTCGGCCTTGCTCAGCGCGAGCTGGTAGAGGATCTGCTGGGCCGGGTACTCGGCGCCGCCGACGGCCAGCGGGGTGGTCCCCGCGGCGACGAAGGCGTCCATCGCCGCGGTGAACTCGGCCAGGGTGGTGGGCACGGCGAGTCCGCGCGCGGCGAACGCGTCCTCGTTGTAGTAGACGGTCACGTACTCGGCGTAGTTCGGGACGCCGAACCACTTGCCGGAGCCCATGACGCCCCGCTCGTCGTACCTGGCGGTCGTCTGGATGCCCGCCGACAGGCGCTTGTCCCAGCCGCGCGCGACGGCCTGCTCGGTCAGGTCGGCCAGCAGGCCCTGCCTGGACAGCAGGCCGGTGGTCGCGTTGCCCTTGTTGTACTCCAGGAGGTCCGGCGCCTCGTTCGAGTTGAGGACCATCGGAGCGGTCTTCTGGACCTGCTCGAAGCCCTTCTCCTCGAACTGGACCTTCACGCCGGGGTGGGTGGCCTCGAACTTCGCGATGGCGGCGTTCCAGGCGATCCCCATCGCGCTGTCCGGGCTCTCGTAGTGCCAGAGCTTGAGCGTCCCCGGATCCGAGTCGCCCGCCGACCCGCCGCACCCCGCGAGCACCGTCGTCGAGACCAGCAGCGCCGCGAGCACCCGTGCGAACATCAAGGTTTCCTCCCTGGAAGAACGCACGGGAAATGATTCCCACGCGGTCTCGATCAGTTCACACGACGCACCGCTTCGACCCTTGATTGGATGTTAGCCATCGATATTCCACAGTCAAGGGGCCTAGTGGTCGATCATTCGAACACTGCCTTGACCGGCCGCTTCCCGGTTTTGGGCAGGATTCACCGCGCGCCGCCACCGGTCGAGGGCGGCGCGTGGCGAATACTCGAAGGACAATTCGACGAATTCGATGTCGATCCGCTTCGAATTGATCGATGCGGGCCGGATTTCGCCTGCGGGAAGGGGCGGGCCGGGTCAGCCGAGCCGGATGTCGGCGACCCGGATCGGCGACGGCGTGGTGCCGGTGGAGGCCTGCTGGTACTGCACGGACAGCACGCCGTCGGTGGCGGTCCTCGACGTGTCCACGTTGACCTCGCCGAAGGCGTTCATGCCGGGCCGGTCGAACACCAGCGTCCAGTCGGTCCAGCCGCTCGCCCTGCTCGCGGCCACGATCCGCGCCCTCGGCATGATCAGGTAGGCGTTGTCCGCGCGGTCGAACACGATCTTGGTGCGCTGCGTGGAACCCGGCGCGACCGGCACCTCGCGCTTGGTCCAGGCGCCGCCCGCCCCGCGCACGAGGTGGAACGCGCGGCCGTACCGCGCCCGCTGCTGGGCGTAGTCCGACACGCACTGGGTGAACCGGCCGGGCACGTAGCTGATCACGACGTGCGGGGTGCCCGCCGAGTCGGCGGCCTGGCCCTCCTGGTTCATCAGCCCGTGGTTCGGGTCGAGCGGGTCGGCCACCAGGCCGGGCGAGCCGATCCCGACGCGCGTGCCGCCGGTGGTGCCGACCTGCGTGCCCGCGCCGTTGCGCCAGGTGCGCCCGCGGTCGTCGCTGTAGACGTAGCCGGTGTCGTGGTTGGCGAGGCCGCCGCCGTGGCACAGCACCGCCGCGTTCCCCTCGCGCCAGGTGAACGCCGCGTGCAGGCGCCCCCTCGGGTCGTAGGTCAGACCGTGCAGGTACATGTTCCTGGTGGTGGACACGACCCCGTTCGGGCCGGTCCACGAGCCGGTCGCCGACGACCACGCGCCGAGCCCGCGCCACGTGCCCCCGTCGTACTCGGCGAGTTCGTCGACCCCGTTGCCGGAGCCGCCGGTTCGGTAGCTGAACTGGAGCGCGCCCTCGGGCGTGACCACGAACCGCGGGTACGTCATCGCGCCGGGGTCGACGCCGTCGAGGGTGCGCTGCACGGCGCCGAACCGGGCGGCGGTCCAGTCGCGCGAGGACGCCTGGGACACCAGGCCCGCCTCGGACTTCACGTAGAACACCCTGCTGTTGTGGGTGTCCATCGCGACGTGCAGCCTGCCGTCTCGCGGCGAGACGCCCAGCGAGATCACGTTGTGCGAGTCGTCGACGCTGAGCTGGTGCGGCAGCACGACGGTCCGCCACGCGGTGTCCCCGGTCAGCGCCCGCCGCGCCACCACGGCGTGGCGGCTGCTGGTGTACCAGGCGGTGTACTGGTAGCCCGAGCGGGTGAGGATCGCGTCCTGCTGGAACGAGTCGTTGTTGACCAGTCCGTCGTAGGACACGAAGTACAGCGCCGACGGGTCGAGCACCGTGTCCGACAGCAGGGTGGCGCCGGGAGCCGCGGTCGCGGCGCCCGTCGGCACCAGGAGCGCGGCGGCGGCCAGGAGCACCGCCGCCGCGGCCCTGGTCCAGCGTCCGGAGGACCGCGCGGGCCCCTCGACGGTGGAGTGGTCGGTCATCACGTTCTCCTGTGGTTGGTCGACGTGGGGGATCGCGGCGAGCGGACCCACCACCCTGTTCCCCCGCGGGGGTCCCCCGTCAGCCGCCAACCGGGCGTTGACGCGGGTGGAGTCGACCTCCTACCGTGGAAAGCGCTTACCCAGCGTCGCCGACACCTCCGCCGCGTCGTGCCACCGCACCGATACCGCGTGGGAGGACTCATCGTGACGCTCAACCGACGTCGTCTGCTGGCCGCGGGCGGTGCGGGTCTCACCGCCGCCGCACTGGGCACCACCGGGACCGCCGGAGCCGCCACCTGGGAGACGCTGGTCAGCGGCTCCTTCGCCGACTACGACACCTTCCGGTCGGCGTGGAACCACCGCTACCCCTGGGGATCGGACCACAACGGCAGCGCCCGGATGTACGGCAGCGCGACCGACCGCAACCACGTGTTCCTGGAGCCGGGCGGGGTCCTCGCCATCCGGGCCACCCGCATCACGTGGGACGAGGGCACCAGCTCGGCCGACCCGCACCTGCCGATCCGCTACCACTCCGGCGCGGTGCACGCGAAGCAGCAGGTCCGGGTCAACGACCAGTTCCCCAACTGGGAGGTCAGGGGCGAGTTCCAGGCGCCCTCGGCACGGGGCACCTGGCCCGCGTTCTGGCTCACCGGAGCCAACTCCTGGCCGCCGGAGAGCGACATCCTGGAGTTCAAGGGCGACACGCGGAACTGGTTCAACACCTACCGCGACGCCGGCGGCGGCTGGTCCAGCACGATCAAGGCCGTGAGCAACCCCGGCGCCTGGCACGGCTACCGGGCGTGGATCGCCAAGGTCAACGCCACCGACGTCGACATCCACTACTACCTCGACGGCACGTGGGTGGGCCAGCACCGCGGCGCGGGCTTCGTGGACCAACCGATGTGGATCATCCTGAACCTCCAGACGGAGGGTTCGTCGGGCGATCCGGGACCGTCCTCGGACACCTACTACCGGGCCCGCGAGGTCTACGTCGGCAGGACACGGGCCTGACAGCCGATCAGCCGCCGATGCTCTGCGGGAAGCGGAAGAACCCCTCCGGGTCGTAGGCCTTCTTCACCTCGACCAACCGCTCGTAGTTCCCGCCGTAGTACGACCACCGCCAGTCCCGCAAGGCCGGATCCGGGTAGTTGACGTAGGAGTGACCGTTGGAGAGCGGGTCGATCACCGCGAAACCGCGGTCGACCCACGTGACGGCGGCGGCCAGCTCCTCCTCACCAGGGCTCGCGTCCTCCCCGATGAGCGTGTACTTGACCAGGAACCGGGCGTCGCGGTGCACGTACGCGGTGGCGTCCCGCGGCATCTCGTTCGGGACGCCGCCCAGCGCGGTGAGGGCGAGGTAGCGGAACTGGCCCGCCCTGCGGTCGTCGTCGAACACGTGCAGCGCGGCGGCGACGGCGTCGCGGCTCATCTCGGCGGAGAACATGCGGTGGCGTTCGCGCACGAAACCCTGGCGCGGCAACAGCGCCTCCGGGGTCGTGCCGACGCGCCGACGCTGCGCGGGGGTCATGTCCTCGCACCGGTAGAGGCGCAGCATGGCCTGCTCGTAGGGCAGGTCGTCGGCCTGCACCGTCGTCGGGCGGGCGCCCGCGGCGTGGCACAGCTGCTCCAGCAGCGCGTCGAACGACTCCCGCGGGCCGAAGTACCCGCCGTGCATCATGACGAACGGCGTGGCGTCCGGGGCGGCGTCCATCATCACCACGCCGATCTCGGAGCTCAGCTCCACGGGGGCGGACGCCATCCAGTGCTGCCACCGGTCGAGCACGTCGAGCGCGTCGTCCCACGCCCACACCACGGTGAAGTTCACGATCCGCGGCACGCTGGTCGGCACCACCTCCAGCCCGACGACCACACCGAAGTTGCCGCCGCCACCGCCGCGCAGCGCCCAGAACAGGTCGGGCTCCTGCTCGGCGGAGCAGTGCACGAGGGAGCCGTCGGCGAGCACCAGGTCGGCCGACGCCAGCCGATCGCCCGCGAGACCGAACTTCCTGGTCTGCCAGCCGATCCCGCCGCCGGTGGTGTAGCCGGCGACGCAGACCGTCGGGCACACGCCGGTCGCGGTCTGCACGCCGTGGCGGGCGAGTTCGGTCACCGCCTCGACGGACCGCACGCCGGGTCCGAGCCGAACCGTGGCCGAGGGCACGCCGACGTGGTCCATCCGGGACACGTCGAGGACCAGGCCCTCGGTCGTCGACCACCCGGCGAAGTTGTGCCCGCCCGCCCGCACGGTGACGTGCAGGTCGGCCCCGGCGGCGAAGAGCACCGCCTCGCGAACGTCCGAGGCGGTCGCGCAGTACGCGATCGCCAGGGGGTGGACGGCGTCGTACTCCGCGATCTGCAACTGCTTCGCGCGGTCGTACCCACCGTCCTCCGGCAGCAGCAGGTCGCCCCGCAGTCGAGGGCGCAGGTGCTCCCAGTCCATGGTTCTCCCCCAGGCGTTCGCGGACGGTGGTCAGACGACGGTGGTCTTGCCGTCGGCCGCCTGCTCGACCTTCGGGACGCTCTTGAGCGGGTAGTCCGACGTCCGCACCGAGATCTCGCCGGGCGCGAACGTGTAGGTGCCCGTGGTCTCCGCGACGATCTCGGCGTGGCCGCCGGTCAGCAGCACGTTCTTGCCCGCGAACACGTGGTTGGCGTTGCTGAGGCCGACCGCGACGACCTTCTTCTCGACGTCGCCGCCGATGATCACCTCGACCTCGCCCTTGATGTCGTGGGCCGGGCGGTCCTTGATGGTCGGGTGCAGCGTGCGGAGGGTGACCTCGATGTTCAGCACCTCGCCCTGCCCGATCTCGTCGGGCGTGGTGATGTTGATTTCGATGTCGCTTTCCTCGGGCTCCGGCTGGCGCGTCGAGCTGCTCAAGTACGTGTAACGACCCATTATCGAATCCTCACTCAGGGAAATGACATCGAGGGGACGAAGAAAACGTCCGGCGTCGTTCACGACCGTACCGGCAGGACAATGCAGGTCAACCCCTATCGGGCAACCCCTAGTCGACCCCTATTGGAGACCGACTAGGGGTCGGCACCCCACTCATTCCGCAACGGCCTCGCGACTTCTGTCGTACCGGTATCGTGCCGCTTCGATGTCATGTCGGTGCGCGATGGCCCAGTCGGTCAGCGCGGAAAGCGGAACGAGCAGTGTGCGTCCCAGATCGGTCAGTCCGTATTCGACGGTCGCGGGAACGGTGGGATACACCGTTCGGGTGACGAGGTAATCGCGTTCCAGTGCCCTGAGCGTGCGCGTGAGCATTCTTTGACTGATGTTCTCGATGTCGCGGTTCAGTTCACCGAAACGTCGTGGACCGCGCCCGAGCAGCACGACCACCAGGACGCTCCACTTGTCCCCGACCCGTCGGAGGACATCGGTGACGGGACACGCCTCGTGCTCGGACGGCTTCACCGGCAGCGGCAACTCGGCAGCGAGGACCGTAGGAACATCCGTGTGCCTATCGGACATGGATGTGCCTCCTTCCGTAGATCGTCGAAGTTACCGATGATGCAGTTGCGGACAAACAGTAACTACCGGGAGCGGACATGGGGAACGAACGCCCAAACAGCAAGACCGTCGTCATTTCGGGCGGCACCGACGGCATGGGGCGTGGGCTCGCGCTGGCCCGACTGGAGGTGGGCGACACGGTGGTCGCCATCGGCAGCAGCCCGGAGAAGGGCAAGGCGCTGCGGGCCGAGGCCGCCGCGCTGGGCGCGGCCGACCGGTTCACGTTCATCCGCGCCGACCTCAGCTCGATCACGGAGAACGAGCGCGTGGTGTCGGAGGTCGCCCGCGACCACCCGGTGGTCGACGCGCTGGTGCTGTGCGCCAACCGGCAGAGCCCGAAGCGGCTGGAGACCCCGGAGGGGCTGGAGTTCACCTTCTCCCTCTACTACCTCAGCCGCTACCTGCTGAGCCACGGCCTGCGCGCGCAGCTCGACGCCTCGGCGAACCCGGTGATCATCAACGTCGCCGCGCCCGGCATCACCATGGGCTCGGTGAACTTCGACGACCTCCAGTCGGAGGCGAAGTACGGCACGATCCGCGCCCAGGCGCAGTGCGGCCGGGCGAACGACCTGCTCGGCGTCGCGTTCGCCGAGGAGGCCAGCAGCAAGGCCCGGTACGTGCTCTACCACCCCGGCTTCACCGCCACCCTCGGCGGCACGGCGCACATGAAGCAGCCCGTGAAGGGCATCATCAAGCTGCTCAGCAAGATCGCCGCGAAGCCGGTCTCCACGGCGATCGTGCCGATGGTCGAGGCGATCGACAACCCGCCGTCGGCTCCGCTGACGGCCAACAACCAGGGCAAGCCGGTCGACCTGACGATCAAGACGTTCGACCCGGAGACGGCCCGCAGGCTGTCGAAGGTGACCCGCGAGCTGGTCGTCTCGCGCGTGCGCGAGATCCCGCTGCTGCCCGCTCCCCTCGGCGGCAACGGCGCGCACGACGTGTCGAGGTGACCTCGTGGGCCCGCGCCGTTCCCCCGGACGGCGCGGGTCCGCGGATCGCACGTTGCGCCCTCGTCACCCCAGAACGTCGAAACCGATTCCCGGTGTTTTACCGTGGTCGAAAACTGCTTGCCCCGTCGAGCGGCCTGTGACATCGCGTTAACACCATTTTGTGCATTAGGCCATTCGAGTGATCCTGGGGGGAGGCTTCTCAGCCTTAACATGGCCTCTGTACTGTGAGATTGACCGATGGCGTCGGCGAGGACGTGACTGCTGAGCTTACGAGATCGGCAGCTCGGCCCCGCGCAGTGTTGCGCTGACAACTACTTCCTCGTCGAACGCCGAAACGTGGCGCTCACTGGGGGAGTTCCGCAGTTGATTGAGAGAGAAAAAGAAATAGCCGCGCTGCGCACCGTATTGCAGGACGCGACGCAGGGCAGAGGTGGCGTGGCAGTGGTGAGCGGTCCTGTCGCGAGTGGCAAGACCGAACTTCTCCACACGTTCGCGCAGTGCTCTGCCGATTCCGGCGCACTGGTGTTGAGCGCGACCGCGTCGCGGGCCGAGCAGTCAATGCCGTTCGAAGTCATGGCACAGCTGTTCCAACCCGTGTCGCAATCCGAGGAAAGTCGACGGTGGACCAGCGGTCTGATCAGTCCGGAAATGTGCGGGAAAGCGCTCGCGGAATCGGACGGAACGGCCGCGGAGAAGTCCTCCGCACAGGTGATGCAGGCGCTGTGGATGATCCTGACGAACCTGGCGGCGGACCGGCCCGTCGTCATCGTGGTGGACGACCTCCAGCACGTCGACGAACTGTCCCGCGACTGCCTGCTCTACCTGGCGCGCAGGCTGCGGTTCAGCCGCGCGCTGATGGTCCTGACCGAGCAGACCGGCCCGCAGCACCGCTACCAGGCGTTCCACGCGGACCTGCTGCGCCAGCCGCACTGCAAGCGGATCAAGCTCGCGCCGCTGTCCGAGGACGGGGTGCGCGAGCTGCTGCGGGAGCGCGTCGGCGAGGAGCGGGCCGCCCGCCTCGCGCCGAAGGCCCACGAGCTGACCGGCGGCAACCCGCTGCTGGTCAACGCCGTCCTGGAGGACCACCTCACGGGCGTGGCCGACGGTTCCGGCGACCTGCTGCTGGGTGACGCGTTCGGCGAGGCGGTCCTGTCCTGCCTGCACCGCGGCGACCCGCTGCTGCTGGAGGTCACGAGGGCCGTGGCGGTGCTCGGCGGCGCGGGCGGCACCGAGCTGATCAGCGCCGTGCTGGACACGAGCGCGGAGACGGCGGCGCAGCACGTCCAGGCGCTCAACGGCATCGGGGTGCTCTCGCACTGGCAGTTCCGGCACCCGGCGGCGGCGCGGGCGGTGCTCGACCACGTGACGGTCGAGGAGCGGTCCCGGATGCACGTGCGGGCCGCGACGCTGCTCCAGCAGGACGGGTCGCCGAACGAGACCGTGGCCAGGCACCTGCTGGCCGCCGGCGCACCGCTGCCGCCGTGGGCGGTCGAGGTGCTCCGCGACGCCGCGGAGCAGGCCCTGTTCGGCGACCAGACCACCACCGCGGTGGCCTACCTGGAGCTGGCGTCGTCGATCTGCGTCGACGAGCAGGAGCGCGGCGCGATCATGGCGCTGCTGACGTCGATCGAGTGGCAGCTCGACCCGTCCACCGCGTCCCGGCACCTGCCGAGGCTGATCTCGTCGGTGTGGCAGCGGCAGCTGGACCAGCAGCACGCGATGACGATGCTGCGGTACCTGCTGTGGCACGGGCGCTTCGACGAGGCCGAGGAGACGATGTACCACCTCGACCGGCTGCCCGTGCAGGGCGATCCGGTCAGGGCGGCGGAGATCGAGTTCCTGCGGATGTGGCTGGCCTACTCCTACCCCCCGCTGGCGGCGCGGTTCGCGCGGCCGGCGGCGGTGGAGCGGACCGTCCCCGTGGCGCTGAGCACGAGTCCGCAGCACCAGGCGGCGAACGTGCTGGCGACGATCCTGTCCGGCCGGGTGGACGACCAGCTCGTGGCGAAGGCGGAGCAGCTCCTCCAGAGCTGCCAGCTCCGGGACTCCACCCTGGAGCCGTTGACGACGGTGTTGACGGCCCTGGTGTACGCCGACCGCATCCCGCTCGCGGCGCAGTGGTGCGACTCGCTGCTCGGCGAGGCCTCGGCGCGGCGCGCGCCGACGTGGCAGGCGGTGCTGTCCAGTTCCAGGGCGGAGATCTCGCTGCGGCAGGGGGACCTGCCCGCCGCGGCGGAGCACGCGCGGACCGCGCTGGCCAGCGTGTCGCAGGAGCGCTGGGGTCCGAGCATCGGGTCGCCGCTGGCGAGCCAGCTCCTGGCGGCGACCGAGATGGGCGACTTCGGGGAGGCTGCGCGGGTGCTGGCGCAGCCGGTGCCGAACTCGACCTACGAGAGCCGCTACGGCCTGTACTACCTGCACGCGCGGGGCCACTACTACCTGGCGACCGGTCGGCCGCACGCGGCGCTGAACGACTTCCAGGTGTGCGGCGACCTCATGGTCAAGTGGTCGGTCGACCTGCCGGAGCTGGTGCCGTGGCGGCTGGACGTGGCGGAGGTGCACCTGCGGGTGAACAACCGCGACCAGGCCGTCGCCCACGTCGAGGACCAGTTGGCGCGCATCCCGACCACCCCGTCGCGCACCCGCGGGATGGCGCTGCGGCTGCTCGCGGAGGCGGGTGACGTCGACTCGCGGCCGAGGCTGCTGGCCGAGGCGTGCGACGTGCTCCAGACCGTGGGAGCGCGGTTGGAGCTGGCGAAGGCGCTCACGGACCTCAGCGAGGTCCACAACACGACCGGCGAGCTGGACCGGGCCAGGATGGTGGCGCGGCGCGCGTCGAGCATGGCGAAGGCGTGCCACGCCGAGCCCCTGCTGGAGCGCGGCTCCAGCAGGCAGGTCGAGCAGCACTTCGCGGGGCGGCCGGACGTCATCGAGATCTCCGGCGCGGGCGGCACGTCCACGCTGAGCGACGCGGAACGCCGGGTCGCCACGCTGGCGGCGCAGGGCTACACCAACCGCCAGATCGCCAGGCGGCTGTTCATCACCGTCAGCACGGTGGAGCAGCACCTGACGCGGGCGTACCGCAAGCTCAACGTGAACCGGCGCACGGACCTGCCGATCGACATCGAGGTGATGACGGTCGACAGCGCCTGAAGGCGTTGACGTGGGACGGGGGCTGGACCGGGATCACCGGTCCAGCCCCCGTTCCGCCGCTGCCGCGCGGGGTGTCACCTCACTGGAGGCGGAACTCCTCGTCGATGAAGTCGAACACCTCGTCCAGGCTCGCGCCGTCGAGGTCGAGGCCACCCGGCTCGGCGTCGCCCCTCACCGCGGCCAGCAGGGCTTCCAGCCGGTCCACGAGCCGCACGCGCGCGTCCTCGCCGACGTCGGCCAGGCCCTCCTCGATCCGGTCCAGCTCCGCGAGCGCCGACGTGCCCGCGTCGACCAGCAGCTCACCGCCGAGGTGCGCCGCCACCGCGACCGGTGTCGGGTGGTCGAAGACGAGCGTGGTCGGCAGCCGCAGACCGGTCTCCGCGCCGAGCCTGTTGCGCAGCTCGACCGCCGTCAGGGAGTCGAGGCCGAGTTCGAGGAACCCGCGGTCGGGCTCGATCGCCTGCGGCGAGCCGTGTCCGAGGACGTCCGCGACGTGGGTCCGCACCAGCGTGAGCAGCACCCGTTCCTGCTCGGCCCGTGCCAGTCCGGCGAGCCGCCCGGCGAGGGACGTCTCCTCCTCCCCCGCCGTCCGCGCGGTCACCGCTCGCCGGGACGGCGTGGCGACGAGTCCGCGCAGCAGGGCCGGGACGGGACCGGCGGAGAACGCGGCGAGGTCCAGCCTGGCCGGGACCAGCGTGGCCGCCGACGAGCCGAGGGCCGCGTCGAACAGGGCCAGCCCCTCCTCCTCCGACAGCGCGCCCATGCCCGCGCGCGCCATCCTCGTGAGGTCCACCTCGGACAGTCGACCGCCCATGCCGTCGCGTTCGGCCCACAGGCCCCAGGCGAGCGACACGGCGGGCAGGCCGCGCGCGACGCGGTGGTGGGCGAGCGCGTCCAGGAACGCGTTGCCCGCCGCGTAGTTCGCCTGCCCCGGTCCGCCGAACGTCGCGGAGGCCGAGGAGAACAGGACGAACGCGGCCAGGTCCCGCGTCAGCTCGTGCAGGGCCAGCGCCGCGTCGACCTTGGGGCGCAGCACCCGGTCGAGCCGGTCGCGGGTCAACGTCGACACGACGCTGTCGTCGTTGATCCCGGCGGCGTGCACCACGACCGTGAGCGGGTGCTCGGCGGGCACGCGGCGCAGCAGATCGGCCACCTGGTCTCGGTCGGCCACGTCGCACGCGGCGACGGTGACGGCCGCGCCCAGCCCGGTCAGCTCGTCCCGCAGCTCGGGCATCCCGGCCGCCTCCTCGCCGCGGCGACCGGTCAGCAGCAGGTGCCGCACACCGAGGTCGGCGACCAGGTGGCGGGCCAGCAGCCTGCCGAGGCCGCCGGTGGCGCCGGTGACCAGCACCGTGCCGTCCGGGTCGAGGACGGGTCGGGTGGCGGTGGCCGCGACCCTGGCGAGCCGGGGCACGAACACGCTCCCGGCCCGGACCGCGAGCTGCGGCTCGTCCGCGGCCAGCGCCGAGGGCAGGACGGCGGTCGAGGCCGGGTCGTCGTCGAGGTCCGCCAGCACGAACCGGCCGGGGTGCTCGGCCTGCGCCGAGCGCAGCAGGCCCCACACGGGCGCGAGGGCCGGGTCGGTGACGTCCTCGTCGTCGCGGACGGCGACCGCGCCGCGGGTCACGACGACGAGCCGCTCCCCGTCGGGCCGGTCGTCGGCGAGCCAGGACCGCACGGCGTCGAGCACGTCGTGCAGCGCGCCCGCCTCCAGGACCGTGCTGCCGGGGTCGGTCCCGGTGACCGCGATCTCCGACCACTCCACGCGGTACATCGAGTCGAGGGCGTCAGCGGGCGCGTCGAGCACGCCCAGTTCGACGGACTCGGCCGACAGGACGACGGCACCGCCGTGGTCGCGGGCCACCAGGGCACCGCTCGCGGACCGGCTCACCGCGAGCCGCGTGGCGCCGGTCGCGAACAGGCGCACCCCGCGCCACGCCAGCACCTCGAAGCCTTCGAGCAGACCGGGGTGCAGGCGGAACCCCTCCACCCCGACGTCGTCGGGCAGCGCCACCTCGACCGGCGGCAGCCACTCGTGCTCCGCCTCGGTCGCGGGGCCGCGACCGAGCGAGCCGGTGGCGTTGCGGACCCACGTGCCGCCGACGTGCGAGGAGATCGTGAGCACCCGGTCGGCGTCCACGCGGACCTGCACCCGCGCCGGGACGACCAGCGGGCGTTCCACGACCAGTTCGGTGATCACGTCGCACCCGACCTCGTCGGCCGCGCGCCACGCCAGTTCGAGGGGCACGCCGCTGCCGGCCAGCGACACCGCGCCGGTCAGCAGGACGCCGTCGTCCCCGGCCAGCACGACCGGCGCGTCCAGGTCGACGCCCGACCCCTCGGAGGCGTTGCGCAGCCAGAACCTCTCGCGGGCGAACGGGTACGTCGGCAGGTCGACCCGGCGACCGCCGGTGAAGTCCCACTCGACGGGCACGCCGTCCACGTGCAGCGCCGCCAGTGCCGCCAGGAGCGTCCGCTCCTCCGGCTTCCCCTTGCGCAGCAGCGGAACCGCGACCGACGGGTCGATCCCGGAGTCGGCCACCATCGCGGTGAGCACGCCGTCCGGGCCGAGTTCCAGCACCCGCGCGACACCCAACCCGGCCAGGGTCGTGACGGCGTCGAGGAACCGCACCGGCCGGCGGACGTGCCGCACCCAGTACTCCGGC
>NZ_DBNGPQ010000021.1:0-10914 GCF_057122925.1 Umezawaea sp.
GTCGGTCTTGCCCATCTCCACGAACCGGCCACCGGGACGCACCAACCCCAGCGAGCCGTCCACGAACTCCCGCGCCAGCGAGTTCAGCACCACGTCCACCGACGGGAACGACGACACGAAACCCAGATCACGCGACGACGCCACGTGCTCGTCATCCAGACCCAGCTCGCGCAGCGCCCCCCACTTGCCGGGACTCGCCGTCGCGAACACCTCCGCACCCCAGTGCCGAGCCAACTGCACCGCCGCCATCCCGACACCGCCCGCGGCGGCGTGCACCAGCACCGACTCACCGGACCGCAGCCCGGCCAGGTCCCGCAGCGCGTAGAACGCCGTCAGGAACACGGCGGGAACGGACGCGGCCCGGCTGAACGACCAGCCTCGCGGCACGCGGGCGAGCATCCGGTGGTCGGCGACCGCCACCGAGCCGAACGCGCCGGTGAACAGGCCCATCACCCGGTCACCCGGCGCGAACCGGCTGACCTCGGCCCCGACCTCCACGACGACACCGGCGGCCTCGCCACCGATGACGGCCGCGCCGGGGTACATCCCCAGCGAGATCAGCACGTCCCGGAAGTTCACGCCCGCCGCCCGGACCGCCACCCGCACCTCGGCCGCACCCAGCGGTGCCTCCGCGGCCGGGTTGGCGGTGATCACGAGCCCGTCGAGCGACCCCTCGGCCCCGGCCTCCACGCGCCACGCCGCGTCCGGCAGCGGCTCGGCGGGCGTGGTGCGGGCCAGTCGCGGCACCAGCACCTCACCCGCGCGCAGCGCGACCTGCGGCTCGTCCGAGGCCAGCACGCGCGGCAGCACGGACAGCGAGTCGTCGTGGTCGACGTCCACCAGCACGAAGCGGTCCGGGTGCTCGGCCTGCGCGGTGCGCACCAGCCCCCACGCCGACGCCTGCACGAGGTCGGTCACGTCCTGCCCGTCGGCCGTCGACACCGCTCCCCTGGTCACGAGCGCCAGCCGGGAGCCCGCGAACGCCTCCTCCGCGATCCACCGCTGCACCAGGGCGAGCACGCCGTGCAGCGACGTGGAGCCCAGCGGCAGCACGACCACCGCGGGCACGTCACCGCCGACGGAATCCAGGTCCACCACGGACCGCACGTCCTCGACGGGCTCCTCCGGGACGGCGAGCGCCGTCCAGTCGACGCGGAACAGCGTGTCGACGGCGGCGGTCCGCGGCTCGGCCGCCGGGCGCAGCACCAGGCCGTCGACCGCCACGACGGGCGTGCCCGCCGCGTCGAACGCGTGCAGCCCGACTCCGCCGGGGGTGCGGAACAGCCGCACCCGCAGCGCGGTGGCGCCGACCGCGGACAGCCGGACCCCGTTCCAGGAGAAGGGGAGCAGCACCGTTCCCGCGTCCTCGACGAGCCCGCTCGCGCCGAGCACGTGCAGGGCGGCGTCCAGCAGCGCGGGGTGCACGCCGAAGCCGCGCACGTCCACCTCCGACGGCAGCTCGACCTCGGCGAAGACCTCCCCGCCCGCCGTCCACGCGGCCGTCAGACCGCGGAAGGCCGGTCCGTAGGCCAAACCCTCGCCGTCCAGCCGGTCGTACCGGTCGTCCACCGGCAGCGGCGTCGCGCCGGGTGGCGGCCATTCGCCGAGCGGTTCCTCCGCCGACGGGGTCGCGACGCCGAGCGACCCGCTCGCGTGACGCGTCCAGGGGGTGTCCACGTCGGCGTCGGCGGGGCGGGAGTGCACGGCGACCGTGCGCCCGCCCGCCGCGGTCTCGGGGCCGATGACGACCTGGAGCTGCACGTCCCCGAGCACCAGCGGCGCCTCCAGGGTCAGCTCCTCGACCAGGTCGCACCCGACCTGGTCGGCCGCGGCCGTCACCAGCTCGACGAACCCGGTGCCCGGCAGCAGCACCGTCCCGTGGACGGCGTGGTCGGCCAGCCAGCCGTGCGTGCGCGTCGACAGCCTGCCGGACAGCACGGTGCCGCCGTCGGCGAGCCGCACGGACGCGCCCAGCATCGGGTGCGCCGCCGACGCGAGCCCGACGGACCCGAGGTCGCCGGTGCCCGACGTCTGCTCCAGCCAGAACCGCTCGCGCTGGAACGCGTACGTCGGCAGGCCGACCCGACCACCGCCGGGCACGACCGAGGACCAGTCGACCCGGACCCCGCGCACCCACAGCTCACCGGCCGAGGTCAGCAGCCGCTCCAGACCGCCCTCACCGCGCCGCAGCGAGCCCGCGACCACGGCGGCGGGCGCCGACTCCTGCACCGCGCCCGTCAGCACCGGGTGCGCGCTCACCTCGACGAACGCGCCGACACCGCCCGCCGCGAGCGCTCCGATCGCGGACTCCAGTTCCACGGTCCGCCGCAGGTTGCGGTACCAGTAGTCGGCGTCCAGCGCCGCGGAGTCCACGTGCCGCTGCTCGACCGTCGAGTAGAACGGCACCTCGGGCACCAGGGGGCGCACGGGCTCCAGCAGGGCCAGCAGTTCCTCGCGCAGCGCTTCCACGTGCACCGAGTGCGACGCGTAGTCCACCGGGATCCGCCGAGCCCGCACACCGTCGGCCTCGCAGGCGGCCAGCAGCTCCTCCAGGGCGTGGACGTCGCCGGACACCGCCGTCGCCGAGGGCCCGTTCACGGCCGCGACGGAGATCTGCTCGGGCCACCGGGCCAGCAGCCCTCGAACCTCGTCGGCGGGCAGCGCCACCGACACCATGCCACCACGACCAGCGATCCCCAGGATCGCCCGCGACCGCAACGCCACCACCCGAGCACCGTCGACCAGCGACAGAGCCCCAGCCACCACGGCGGCGGCGATCTCACCCTGCGAGTGGCCCACCACCACCGACGGCTCGACACCCAGCGACCGCCACACCTCCGCCAGCGACACCATCACCGCCCACAACACCGGCTGCACCACATCGACCCGCTCCAACGCCTCCGCGTCCGACAGAGCCGCGATCAAGTTCCAGTCGACGAACTCCGCCAACGCCCCCGCGCACTCCGCCATCCGCGCCGCGAACACCGGGGAGTGCTCCAGCAGCTCCACACCCATCCCGACCCACTGCGCCCCCTGACCGGGGAACACGAAGGCCACGCGGTCGTCCACGTCCGCGTCCGCGCCGGTGACGACCAGCCGCGCCGGATCGCCCGCGGCGAGCGAGCGCAGCCCCTCGGTCGGGTCCGCGACCAGCACGGCGCGGTGCGCCAGCGCCGCACGGGTGGTCGCGAGCGAGAAGGCGACGTCCGCGGGGTCGTCCTCGGAGGTCGTCACGTGCTCCAGCAACCGCGCCGCCTGGCCGCGCAGGGCGTCCTCGGACGCGGCCGACAGCAGCCACGGGGCGGGTGCCGCCGCGCGCGTCCGCGGGGTCGGAGAGGGCTCCTCGCCCTGTTCCAGGACGACGTGCGCGTTCGTGCCGCTCACGCCGAACGACGACACACCCGCGCGTCGGGGGCGTTCGACGGACGGCCACGGGCGGGTCTCCGTGAGCAGTTCCACCGCGCCGGCCGACCAGTCGACGTGCGGCGTCGGCTCCACCACGTTGCGGGTGCTCGGCAGGACGCCGTGCCGCATCGCCATGACCATCTTGATCACGCTCGCGACACCGGCCGCCGCCTGGGCGTGGCCGATGTTGGACTTGACCGACCCCAGGTACAGCGGCGTGGACCGGTCCTGGCCGTAGGTCGCCAGCAGCGCCTGCGCCTCGATCGGGTCACCCAGCCTCGTCCCGGTGCCGTGCGCCTCCACGGCGTCCACGTCCGACGTGGACAGACCGGCGTCCGCCAGCGCCTGCCGGACCACCCGCTGCTGGGACGGACCGCTCGGCGCGGTCAGCCCGTTGGAGGCGCCGTCCTGGTTCACCGCCGAGCCGCGGATCACGGCCAGCACCTCGTGGCCGTTGCGGCGGGCGTCGGACAGCCGCTCCAGCACCAGCATCCCGGCACCCTCGGACCACCCGGTGCCGTCGGCCGACGACGAGAACGACTTGCAGCGGCCGTCGACCGCCAGCGCGCGCTGGCGGCTGAACTCCACGAACACCGACGGCGTCGCCATGATCGCGACACCACCGGCGAGCGCGAGCGAGCACTCGCCCCGTCGCAGCGCCTGCGCGGCCAGGTGCAGCGCCACCAGCGACGACGAGCACGCCGTGTCCACGGTGACCGCGGGACCCTCGAAGCCGAACGAGTACGAGATCCGACCGGACAGCACGCTGCCCGCGGTGCCGGTGCCGAGGTACCCCTCCAGGCCGTCCGGCACCCGCTCCAGGCCGGTGGCGTAGTCGTGGAACATCATCCCGGCGAACACCCCGGTCCGACTGCCGCGCAGCGAGGTCGGGTCGATGCCCGCGCCCTCCACGGCCTCCCACGAGGTCTCCAGCAGCAAGCGCTGCTGCGGGTCCATGGCCAGCGCCTCGCGCGGCGAGATCCCGAAGAAGGCGGCGTCGAACTCCGCGGCGTCGTGCAGGAAACCGCCGTGGCGGGTGTGCGACGTGCCCGGCCGGTCCGGGTCGGCGGCGAACAGCGCCGCGAAGTCCCAGCCGCGGCCCGTCGGGAACTCCGACAGCGCCTCCTCCTCCGCGACGACGAGCCGCCACAGCTCCTCGGGCGAGGAGATGCCGCCGGGGTAGCGGCAGCCCATGCCGACGATCGCGACGGGCTCGTCGACCTCACCGCGGACCGGCTCGGTCGGCGTCGGTTCCGCCGCCCCGCCGAGGACCTCGGCGAGCAGGTGGTCGGCCAGCGCGGCGGGCGTGGGGTGGTCGAACGCGACCGTCACCGGCAGCGCCAAGCCGGTCGCGGCGGTCAACCGGTTGCGCAGCTGCACGGAGCTGAGCGAGGTGAACCCCAGCTCGGAGAACGCGCGCCCGCCCGGCAGGTCGTCGGGTGAGGCGTAGCCGAGCAGGCCCGCGACCTCGGTGCGCACCAGGTCGACGACGACCCGCCGGGCGCGGGCGTGGGGCAGGTCGGCGATCCGGTCCAGCAGCGGGGAGTCGGCGGACTCCGCGGGCACCAGGGCGCGCAGCGCGGCGGGAACGTCCTGGCCGCGCAGCGCGGAGGTCGTGAGCGCCAGGGGGACCAGCACCGCGTCGTCGGCGGAGCGGGTCGCGTCGAACAGCGCGAAACCCTCCCCCTCGGACAGCTCGGCGACGCCGAGCCGCTTCAGCCAGGCTCGGTCGCCCTCCCCGGTCGGGGAGCCGCCCGCCCAGGGGCCCCAGGCGATCGACACGCCCGCGAGCCCTTCGGCGCGGCGGTGGCGGACCACGGCGTCGGCGTAGGAGGCGAACGCGGCCCGCCGCGCGAAGCCCGGCGCGCCGAGGACACCCGCGGCGGAGGAGAACACGACGAAGGCGGACAGGTCCAGGCCGCTGGTCAGCTCGTGCAGCGACCACAGCTCGTCCGGGTCGGTGCCGGTGTGCACGACGGCTCCCGGCCGGTGCCGCTCGACCAGCGCGGCCCACTCGTCGGGCCCGCCGCGCACCACCTCGCGCACGCCGTGGTTGGCGGTGAGGTGGGCCACGACGGCGTCGGCCAGGTCGCCGGTGACCAGGACCGGTTCGGTCAGGGCGGCCACCGCCGCCTGCCCGGAGGAGGACGCGCGCACCAGGCGGGGCGCGAACACCCTGCCGCCGCGGGCGGCCAGTTCCGGCTCCCCGGCCGCGACCGCGGAGCACACCGCCGCCAGCGACGCCTCGTCGTCGTCCACGTCCGCCATGGCGAAGCGGCCGGGGTACTCGGCCATCGCGGTGCGCAGGACGCCCCACGCCGCCGTGTGCACGGGGTTGGCGCCCAGCGGCGCGAGCAGCGGGCCCTGCGTCACCAGCAGCAGGCGCGCGGTCGGGAACCGGTCGTCGTCGAGCCACGCACGCACGACCGCGTCCACGGCGGCGACCACCGCGCGCACGTCGGTCCGCTCCGGCACGAACGACGTGACCACGACGGACGGGTCGGCGTCGAGACCGACGACCCGCTCGACCCCCAGCCGGTCCTCGCCGAGCACACCGGCCCGCACCGGGGTCGGCGCCACGTCCACCGGCACCCAGTCGTGGCGGAACAGCCACTCGCGCCGGGCCGCCGTCGTGGCGAGCAGGCGGGCGGGCTGGTCGAGCAGCGCGAGCCGCCGCACCTTGCCGGAGGCGGTCCTCGGGATCGACGCGACCTCGTAGACCTCCTCGGGAACCTTGTGGTAGGCCAACTGGTCGCGGCAGGCGGCGAGCAGCGCCTCCGGGTCGAACCCGCCGGGCACCACGTACACGGCGGGCACCTCGCCCAGCACCTCGTGCGGGCGGGCGGCCACGGCCACGTCGACCACGCCGGGCACGGTCCGCACCACGTCCTCGACCTCGGCGGGGTGGATGTTCTCCCCGCCGCGGATGATCAGCTCCTTGATCCGGCCGCTGATCGTCAGGTAGCCGCGCTCGTCGCGCCACGCCAGGTCGCCGGTCCGGTACCAGCCGTCCGACAGCGCCTCAGCGGTGGCCTCCGGCCTGCCGTAGTAGCCGAGCATCACGGTGGGTCCGCTGACCCACACCTCGCCCTGCGCGCCGGGGGCGACGTCCTCGCCGGTGTCCGGGTCCACCACCCGCACTCCGAGCCCCGGCACCGGCAGGCCGCACGAACCCGCGACACCCACCTCCTCCGGGCGGTTCATCGTGATCGCGCCGCTGGTCTCGGTGCTGCCGTAGCTGTCGACCAGCGGCACCCCGAAGCGCTCGTCGAAGGCGTTCTTGAGCGACGCGGTGGCGACCGCGCCCGTCACCAGGCACGCCCGCAGGGACGGGGCTTCGAGGCCGCCGTCCTCCGCGGCGCGCAGCAGGTGGTGGAACATCGTGGGCACGCCGACGAGGAACGTGAACGTCTCGCGCCGCACCAGGTCGAGCACGTCCGCCGCGGCGAAGCCCGGCAGGAGCCGGGCGGTGGCGCCGGTGGCCACCACGCCGTGCACGCACAGCACGTGGGCGAGCGAGTGGAACAGCGGCATGGGCCACAGCACGGTGTCCTCCTCGGACAGACCGAGCACCGGCGCGTAGCAGGCCGCCACCGACCACAGGCAGTTGCGCTGGGTCGAGAGCACGCCCTTGGGTTCGCCGGTGGTGCCGGAGGTGTAGAGCATCCACGCGACCTCGTCGAGCCCGAGGTCGTCGCGGGCCCGCGACGACGGCTCGGTGCTCGCCAGCTCCTCGAACCGGGCGAACCCGTCCGGCGCGTCGGCGCCGACGACCACGACCAGCACCTCGGGTGCGAGCCGCAGCACCCGGTCGACGTGCGCCCGGTCGGTGAGCACCGCGGACGCGCCGCTGTCGGCGAGGACGTGGGCCAGCTCCCGGTCGCCCGCGCGGGGGTCGACGGGCACGCCGACCGCCGCCGCGCGGTTCACCGCGTAGTAGGACTCCAGGGTCTCGACGCGGTTGCCGAGGCAGATGAGCACGCGGTCGCCGCGCTGGACGCCCAGTGCCACCAGGTGCCCCGCGACGCGCCGGGTGCGTGCTTCCAGGTCGGCGTAGCCCACGGCGCGGTCGCCGTCGGAGAAGGCGACCTTGGCGCCCAAGCGAACGGCCTGGTCGCGCAGCGTTTCGGACAACGGCCGGATCAACTCAGTGCGCAACGCCCAACCTGCTCTCTGGAGAATCTTTTCCTTGCTGCGGAACGACTTCGACTCAGGCCGCGGCCGACGTGCCGGGCCGGGCGCCACGACCGGGCGGCAGGTCTCCGTTCAGGAAGTTGCTGCAGTTCTTGATGTTGGCGCGCAGCATCTTCGTGGACTGGAGCCCGTCGCGGGTCGCCTTCAGCAGCAGCAGCAGGCTGTTGCTGTGGCGCAGCATCTTCGCCCGGCCGAGCACCTTGCGGGCGTACGGGCGGCGGGCCTGCTCGTAGGCCCGCAGCGCGGCGACGGGGTCGCCGTCGCCGACGAGGGTGCGGCTGAGCACCCACGCGTCCTCCAGCGCCTGGTTGACCCCCCAGCCCGCACGCGGCGGGATGGCGTGCGCGGCGTCGCCGACCATCGTGATCGGCCCCCTGCCCCACACCTTGGGCACCTTGTGCGTGGTGTGCGGCGCCTCGGCGATGTCCTCCTCGGTGAGGAGGTCGAGCAGCGACGACACGGGCTTGGCCCAGTCGCCGAAGTCCTGGCGCAGCCGCTCCAGCCGCTTCCCGGTGTCGACCGGGTGGACCAGGTCCGCGCCGGGGGGCGGGACGTGCTCCAGGCCGTTGGAGAACGGGACCTCGAACGACCAGTGGATCAGCCCGTCCCCCGCGGGGTGCAGGGTGCACAGGCCCTTCTTGCCGTAGAACGTCGGCACCGCGTGCACCGCCCCGAGGTCGAGCGGGAGGGTCGTCGTGCCGTGCCACGAGGCCAGGCCCGTGTACTGGGCGTGGTCCTCGCCGAACAGGTGCGTCCTGACGACCGACCGGTAGCCGTCCGCGCCGATGAGCACGTCCCCCTCGGTGACCGTGCCGTCGGCGAAGGTGACCTCGACCGACCTCGCCCCGCGCGGTCCCTTGTGGACGATGCCCGTGCACTGCTTGCCGGTGCGGAGCACGCCGTCCGGCAGGGCGGCGGCGAGCCGGTCGACGACCTGGCCGCGCATGACGCCGATGCCGGGCGAGCCGAACTCGCGGGCGATCTCGGAGAGGTCGGTGCGCATCAGCGGTGTGCCGTCGTTCGCCCAGACGTCCGCGGTGTCGATCCGGGTGCCGAGCCCCTCCAGCGGGATTCCCAGCTCACCCAGGATTCCCGTGCCGTTGTGCCAGATCAGCACGCCGTTGCCGCCCGCGCGCAGCAGGTCGCCGCGTTCGTACAGCTCGACCTCGTGCCCCGCCGCGGACAGGCCGACAGCGGAGGCGATGCCGCTCACGCCCGCGCCGATGATGATGATTCTCATGTCACCCCTCGTAGGAATTCTGCGAAAGCCAGTCGTGCACCGCGGTCGCGGTGGGCTCCGAGGAGCTCTCCAGGATGGTGAAGTGGTCGCCGGGGACGTCCAGGGTCACGTGCGGCAGCTCCCAGGACGCCTGCCACCCCGCGTGCGCCGGGTCGTCCAGCTCGGCCGAGTACGGTTCGGTCGCCCTCACCAGCACCGTCGGGGTGGTGATCGGCTTGGGCTGCCAGCCGGTGAAGGCCTCGTGGTAGCGGCCCATCGCGGTCAGCCTGGTGTCGTCGCGCAGCTCGTAGCCGCGCTCGCGCTCCGCCACCGCCCGCGTCAGCGTCGTCTCCAGCCACGGCTGCCTGCGGATCACGTCGGGTGAGTAGCTGTCCAGCAGCAGCACCGCCGCGGGCTGGACCCCCATGTCCTCCAGGCGTTTCGCGACGGCGAACGCCAGCATCCCCGACGCCGACCGGCCGAGCAGGACGAAGGGCTCGCCGTCGGCGCACCGCCGCGCGGCCTCCGCCTGGAGGCAGACCAGCGCGTCGAGCGACTCGGGCAGGGGCTCGCCGTCCAGGTAGCCGGGTTCGGGCAGCGCCCAGACGTCGCGCAGGCCGCGCAGCGCCCCGGCGAACCGGCTGAACTCGTGGGGCCCGGACACCGCGCTGAACCCCGGCAGGCAGAGGATCCGCTCGGGAGCGGAGCCCTCGGCGAGCCGGACCGGCGGCGGCACGTGCGCCTCCGCCGTCACCACGTCGAAGTCGGGCCGCAGCCGTGCCGCCGCCTTCACCAGGTCCAGCGCGGCACCGAACTTGCCGTCGGCGCACGCCTGCCAGTACAGCGCGCCGATGGACCCCGACCCCTCCTCCGGCGCGGCGAACGCCCCGGCCAGGTGAGCGGCCAGGCCGGTGACCGACGGCTGGTCGAACACCAGCGTGGGCGGCAGGGTCAGGCCGGTGGCCTTGGCGAGCCTGGTGCGCAGCTCGGTCGCGGTCAGCGAGTCGAAGCCCAGCTCCAGGAACCCGCGTTCGGGGTCGAGGTCGTCGGGCGAGGCCAGTTCCAGCACCGCCGCCGCCTCGGCCCTGACCAGGTCGAGCAGCAGGTCCGCCCGCTCCCGCGGGTCCGCGCCCAGCAGCTCGTCCCGCACCGAACCCGACACCGCCCGCACCGCGCGCCGCACCGGGGCCGACCTCGGGGCGGCGGGCTCCGCGACGGGCAGGTCCTCCACGGCCCGCACGCCGAACTCCACGGCGTCGGCCGTGAGCACGGGCGCGCCCGTGTGGTCCAGCGCCAGCAGCCCGTCGCGGTCGGACAGGCTGACCGACAGCGCGGTGGCACCCGTGGCGACCAGCCGCACGCCGCGCCACGCCACCACGTCCAGCCGCTCGAACAGGGCGGGGTGGAGCCGGAACCCGTCCACGCCAACGCCCTCGGGCACGGCGACCTCGAACGGCGGGAGCCACGCGGCGTCCCCGGCCTCGGAGGTGCCGCCGCTGCCGAGGACACCGGTCGCGTTGCGCACCCACCCGTCCCCGGCGCGCGAGGAGATCGTGAGCACGCGGTCGGCGTCGACCCGCACCTGGACCGCGGCCCGCGCCGCGAGCGGCCGGTGCACGACCAGTTCGGTGATCACGTCGCACCCGACCTCGTCGGCCGCGCGCCACGCCAGTTCGAGGGGCACACCGGCTCCCGGCAGCGACACCGAGCCCTGGAGCAGCACGCCGTCCTCACCGGCCAGCACGACCGGCGCGTCCAGGTCGACGCCCGAACCCCCACCGCTCAGCCAGAACCGCTGGTGCGCGAAGGCGTACGTCGGCAGCTCGACCCGGCGACCGCCGGTGAAGTCCCACTCGACGGGCACGCCGTCCACGTGCAGGGCGGCCAGTGCCGTGACCAGCGAGCGTTCCTCGGGCTTGTCCTTGCGCAGCACCGGCGCGACCACGCGGATGTCCGGCGCGCAGTCCCGCACCATCGCGGTGAGCACGCCGTCCGGGCCGAGTTCCAGCACCCGCGCGACACCCAACCCGGCCAGGGTCGTGACGGCGTCGAGGAACCGCACCGGCCGGCGGACGTGCCGCACCCAGTACTCCGGC
>NZ_DBNGPQ010000022.1:0-9778 GCF_057122925.1 Umezawaea sp.
CCGGCGGCCGTCTCGTGGTCGTGCCGTACGCGGTCAGCCGGGACGTGGAGGCGTTCCACGCGCTCGTGCGCGACGAGGGCGTGACGGTCCTGAGCCAGACCCCGTCGGCGTTCCGCCAGTTCGAGACGGTCGACGAGCAGTCGGCGGGTGAGCTGTCCCTGCGGGCCGTGGTGTTCGGCGGTGAGGCCCTGCACCGGCCGTCGGTGCGCAGGTGGGCGTCGAGGCACGGGTACACCGCCCCGCTGCTGGTGAACATGTACGGCATCACCGAGACCACCGTCCACGTCACGTACCTGGCCCTCGGCGAGCAGGACCTGGAGCGCGACCTCAGCCAGATCGGCCGCCCCCTGCCCGACCTGAGCGTGCACGTGCTGGACGCGCACGGCCGCCCCTGCCCGATCGGCGTGACCGGCGAGATCCACGTCGGCGGCGCGGGCCTCGCCCGCGGCTACACCGGGCTCCCGGCGCTGACCGCCGAGCGCTTCGTGCCCGACCACCGCACCGGCCGGGCCGGTGCCCGGCTCTACCGCAGCGGCGACCTCGGCCGCTGGAACGCGCGGGGCGGGCTGGAGTACGTCGGCCGCGCCGACGCCCAGGTGAAGATCCGCGGCTACCGCATCGAGACCGGTGAGGTCGAGACGGTCCTGGGCACCCACCCCGGTCTGCTGGAGGCGGCCGTCGTCGCCCGCACCGGCCCCGACGGCCAGGCCGACCTGGCGGGCTACCTGGTGCCCGACGGCGAGGCGCCGTCCACGGACGAGCTGCGCGCGTGGCTGCGCAAGCGGTTGCCGGACTACATGGTGCCGCGGCACCTCGTGACGCTCGACGAGCTCCCCCTGACCCCGCAGGGCAAGGTGGACCGCAAGGCCCTGCCCGAACCGGAGGCCGTCCGCCCCGAGCTGGCCCAGGAGTACGTCGCCCCGGTCGGCGCCGTCGAGGAGGCGCTGGCCGAGGTCTGGCAGCGGGTGCTGGGCGTGGACCGGGTCGGCAGGCACGACAACTTCTTCGACCTGGGCGGCGATTCCATCCGCAGCATCCAGGTCCTCGGCCAGGCCAGGAACGGCGGGCTCTCCTTCGACCTCCAGGACCTGTTCCGCAGCCCCACCACGGCCGGGCTCGCGACGCGCGTGGAGGCCGTGACCGCCACGGGGACCGGGCCCGTCGTCCGCGAACCGTTCGCCCTGGTGTCCGAGGAGGACAGGGCGCTGCTGCCGGAGGGCCTGGAGGACGCCTACCCGATGGCGGAGCTCCAGGTCGGCATGGTCTACGAGATGGAGCTGAACCCGGAGCGCCGGGCGTACCACAACCTGGACGGGCTCCGGATCGTCGGACCCTACGACGAGGCGGCCTTCCGCGACGCGACGGCACGGGTCGTCGCGCGCCACCCGATCCTGCGCACCTCGTTCGACCTCAGCGGTTTCAGCGAGCCGATGCAGCTCGTGCACCGGACCGCGGAGATGCCGTTCACCGTCGAGGACCTGCGCCACCACGACGAGGCCACCAGGGACCAGCTCCTCGACGACCACGTGCTCTCGGAGCGCCGCCGTCCGTTCGACCACTCCAAGCCCCTGCTGCTGCGCTTCGCCCTGCACCGGCTGACCGACGAGTCGTTCCAGTGGACGATCACCGAGCACCACGCCATCTTCGACGGCTGGAGCCTGCACTCCACCATCTCCGAGATCGCCGAGGTGTACCAGCGGCTGCTGGCGGGCGAGGACCCCGTGCTCACCCCGCCCGGCTCCGCCTACCGCGACTTCATCGCCGCCGAACGGGAGACGCTGGCCTCCGAGGAGAGCCGGGGGTTCTGGCTCGACCGCGTCGGGGACCGGCCGGACTGCCGCCTGCCCCGCTGGCCCGCCGACCGCCCGACCAGCCTGACCGGCCGCGCGCAGGAGCACGAGTGGCGCGAGCACCACCCCGACCAGGGCTACGGCTCCGTCGAGACGCTGCTGCCGGAGGAGCTGTGCGACGGGCTGCGGCAGCTGGCGCGCGAGTGCTCCGTGCCGCTCAAGGCCGTGCTGCTGGTGGCGCACCTGAAGGTGATGAGCCTGGTCACCGGGACGTCCGACCTCCTGGTGGGCCTCACCGCGAACGGGCGGCTGGAGGAGGAGGGCGGCACCGAGGTGCGCGGCATGTTCCTCAACACCGTGCCGTTCCGCATCGAGCTGCCCGACGGCACCTGGCGCGACCTGGTGCGGGCCGTGTTCGAGACCGAGCGCGAACTCCTGCCGCACCGGCGCTACCCGCTCGGCGCGCTCCAGCGCGAGGTCGGCGGCGAGCCGCTGTTCGAGGTGAACTTCGTCCACAACCACTTCCACGTGCTGGACAGGGCCTTCGGCCCCGGTCTCATGCGCATCGCGGACGACAAGATCGACAGCTTCACCACGGACCGGGCCGAGCCGACCAACTTCCCGCTCAACGTGGGCGTGATCCGCAACCCGTACTCCAACCGCCTGCTGTTCGGGATGGACTACCACACCGAAGTCCTGACCCCGGACCAGGTTCTGCTCTACCGCGACTACTACCTGCGGGTCATGGCCGAGATGGTGGCCGACCCGGAGGCGCGCCACCGGTGGGTGCCGCTGCTCGGCGAGGACGAGCGCGGGCTGCTGGAGTCGTGGAACGCCAACGAGGCCGAGGTGCCGCCGGTGCTGGTGCACCGGATGTTCGAGGAGCGCGCCGCGGCGTCGCCGGACTCGGTCGCGGTGGAGTCGGGCGGGACCTCGCTGACCTACGGCGAGCTGAACGCGCGGGCCAACCGGCTGGCCCGTCGGCTGCGGGACCTCGGCGTCGGACCGGACGTCCCGGTGGCGCTGTGCCAGGACCGCTCGCTCGGCATGATCACCAGCCTGCTGGCCGTCCTGAAGGCCGGTGGCGTCTACGTGCCGGTCGAGCCCGAGTTCCCCGTGGAGCGCATGGCCTACATGCTGCGGGAGGTCTCCGCCGGGCTGGTGCTGGCGGGCGAGCGGGCCGTCGACCGCGTGCCCGAGGGCCCGTGGCGGGTCGTGGTCGTGGACGAGTCGCTGTGGGCCGACGGCGACGACGGGAACCTCGACGGCGGCGCGGCGCTGGACAACGGCTTCTACGTGATCTTCACGTCGGGGTCCACCGGCCAGCCCAAGGGCGTGGTGACCCGGCACCGCAACGTGACCGAGCTGCTGCACGGCGGCGAGTTCCTCACCCTGAACCCGACCGACACCCTGCTCCAGCTCGCGCCGCTGTCGTTCGACAACTCGACGTTCGAGGTGTGGGCGCCGCTGGTGGGCGGCGCGCGGCTGGTGCTGGCACCGCCGGTGCAGTACGGGCCTCGGGAGATCGCGGAGTGGGTCGTCGAGGCGGGCGTGACGGTGCTGCACGCCACGGCGTCGCTGTTCGCGCTGCTGGTCGACCACGAGCCGCAGGCGTTCGACGGCCTGCGCCGCTTCCTCACCGGCAGCGAGACGGTGTCGCCGGGGCACGTGGAGCGGGTGCTGGAGCGCTGCCCCGACCTGGAGCTGGTGAACTGCTGGGGGCCGACGGAGACCACGACGTTCTCGGTCTGCGGCGTGTACCGGCGTGGGACCGTGCCGTCCGGCGCGCTGCCGCTGGGCTCCCCGCTCGTCAACACCCAGGTGTGGGTGCTGGACGAGGCAGGGCTGCCGGTGCCGGTCGGCTCGTCCGGCGAGCTGTACGTGTCCGGCCCGTGCCTGGCGCGCGGCTACCTCGGCAGGCCCGCGCTGACGGCGGAGCGCTTCGTGCCGCACCCGTTCCGGGCGGGCGAACGCCTGTACCGCACGGGCGACCGGGGTCGCTGGTCGGTCGACGGCCGGGTGGAGTTCTTCGGCCGCACCGACCACATGGTCAAGGTCCGCGGGTACCGCGTCGAACTCGGCGAGGTCGAGGCGGCCCTGCGCGAGCACCCCGACCTGCGCGAGTGCGTGGTGGTCACCCGCGCCAACACCACGGCGGGCATCGACCTCGTGGGCTACGCCGTCATGGACGGCGTCGCCCCCACGTCCGGCGAGCTGCGGACGTGGCTCGGGCAGCGGCTGCCGTCCTACATGGTGCCGCGCCTGTTCGTGTTCCTCGACGAGCTGCCGCTCACCCCCAGGGCGAAGATCGACCGGCGCGCGCTGCCGGAGCCGAAGGAGACGCGCCAGGACGACGCGGAGGAGTTCGTGCCGCCGGTCGGCGAGGTGGAGGAGCTGCTGGCGGGCATCTGGTCCCGCGTGCTCGACGTGGACCGGGTCGGCAGGAACGACAACTTCTTCGACCTGGGCGGCGACTCGATCCGCAGCATCCAGGTCGTGGGGCAGGCGCGGACGAAGGGGCTCGTCGTCGGTCTCCAGCAGCTGAACCAGCACCCCACGGTGCGGGCGCTGAGCGAGGTCGTCGAGCCTCGGCAGGCCGCGGAACCGGTGCCCGCCACGGCATCGCCGTTCGCGATGCTGTCGGAGCGGGACCGCGAACTGCTCGCCGCGCGCACGACCGGCGAGCGGTGACGACCCGATGAGCGCAGTGGACGACGCGGTGATCACGCAGGACCCGCCCCGGCTCGTGGACGCCTACCCCATGTCGGAGCTCCAGGTCGGCATGGTCTACGAGATGGAGCGCGACCCGGAGCGGTTGCCCTACCACAACGTGCACACGTTGAAGGTGGCCGGAGCGTTCGACGAGGCGTGCTTCCGGCGCGCCGTGGCCGCGGTCGTCGCCCGGCACCCCGTCCTGCGCACCTCGTTCGCCCTGTCCGGGTTCAGCGAGCCCATGCAGCTCGTCCACGACAGGGCCGAGGTCCCCATCACCGTGGTGGACGGGGGAGCGACGCTGGCGGACCACCTGGCCACCGAGCGGCGCACGCCGCTGGACCTGTCGGTCGCGCCGCTGTGCCGCATGGGCGTGCACGTCCTGTCGCCCGAGGCGTTCCAGTGGACGTTCACCGAGCACCACTCGATCCTCGACGGCTGGAGCCTGGCGTCCGTCGTCTCGGAGATCACCGACGCGTACCGGGGCCTCCTCGTCGGCGAGGAGCCGGTGGCGGCCCCGCCGCGCTCGACCTACCGGGACTACGTCGCCGCCGAGCGCGCGGCGCTGGAGTCCGCTGAGAGCACCGGGTTCTGGCGCGACCGGCTCGCGGAGCTCCCGGACAGCCGCCTGCCGCGCTGGCCCTCGGACCGGCCGGTGCTGCCCACCGCCACCGAGGTGGCCGGGCAGCGGCACGTCCACGACGGGGACCGGGGCTACGGCTCGCTGGTGAGCCCGCTGCCCGCCGACCTGCCGCCCCGGCTGCGCGAGCTGGCCCGCTCGTGCCGGGTGCCGGTGAAGGCGGTGCTGCTGGCCGCGCACGTGAAGGCGATGAGCCTGGTCACCGGCTCGCGCGACGTCGTGGTCGGGCTGACCGCCAACGGGCGGCTGGAGGAGGAGGGCGGCGCCGACGTCTGCGGCCTGTTCGTCAACACCGTGCCGTTCCGCGTGGAGCTGGCCGACGGGAGCTGGCGCGACCTGGTCCGCGCGGTCTTCGCCACCGAGAACGACCTGCTGCCGCACCGCCGCTACCCGATGGGCGCGCTCCAGCGCGAACTCGGCGGCTCACCGCTGTTCGAGACCAACTTCGTCTACACCGACTTCCAGCAGATCGCCGGGGCGGGCGACGACGAGGCGCTGGGCGACGTCGCCCGCACGCACTTCGCGCTGGTGGTGGCGTTCGTCCGCGAACCGGGCGGCGACGGGTTGAACCTGGAACTGGAGTACGACGCGCGGGCGTTCCCCGCCGCGCAGGTCGCCGTGCTGCGCGACCACTACGCGCGGGTGCTGGCCGAGATGGTGGCCGACCCGGACGCCGAGCACCGCTGGGTGCCGCTGCTCGGCGCGGACGAGCGGGCCCTGCTGGAGTCGTGGAACGCGAACGAGGCCGACGTGCCCCCGACGCCCGTGCACCGCGCGGTCGAGGAGCGGGTCGCGGCCTCGCCCGACGCGGTGGCCCTGGTGTCGGGCGAGGTGTCGCTGACCTACGCGGAGCTGAACGAGCGGGCGAACCGGGTGGCGCACGGGTTGCGCGACCTCGGCATCGGCCCCGACACGGCGGTCGGCGTGTGCGTCGAGCGGTCCGTCGAGATGGTCGTCGCCTGGCTCGCGGTCCTCAAGGCGGGCGGCCTGTACGTGCCGCTCGACCCCGCTTTCCCCGCCGCCCGGCTGGAGTTCATGCTCCAGCGCTCCGCCGCCCCGCTGGTGCTCACCGCGGGACAGGCCGCGCGCGGCGTCCCCGATGGCCCGTGGCGCGTGCTCGACGTGGGCGACGTGGAGTCGGGTGACGGCGAGAACCCCACGGGCGGGGCGGGGCCGGACCACGGCTGCTACGTGATCTTCACGTCCGGGTCGACGGGGCAGCCGAAGGGCGTGGTGGCCCGGCACCGCAACGTGACCGAGCTGCTGCACGGCGGCGGGACCACGACCGTGCGGCCGGACGACGCGCTGCTCCAGATCGCCACGGCCTCCTTCGACGTGTCGACGTTCGAGGTGTGGGCGCCGCTGGTCGCGGGCGCGCGGCTCGTGCTGGCCCCCGCCGTGCGGTACGGGCCCCGGGAGGTCGCGGAGTGGGTGGCGGAGTCGGGCGTGACGGTGCTGCACGCGACCGCCTCGCTGTTCGCGCTGCTGGTGGACCACGAGCCGCAGGCGTTCGACGGCCTGCGCCGGGTCCTGACCGGCAGCGAGACGGTGTCGCCCGGCCACGTCGCGCGGATCCTGGAGCGCTGCCCCGACCTGGAGGTCGTGAACTGCTGGGGGCCCACGGAGACCACGACGTTCTCGGTCTGCGGGTCGTTCCGGCGCGGTGACGTGCCCGCCGGCGCGCTGCCGCTGGGCGTGCCGCTGGTGAACACGCAGGTGTGGGTGGTCGACGACGCCGGGATGCCGGTGCCGATCGGGTCGCCCGGCGAGCTGTGCGTGTCCGGTCCGTGCCTCGCGCGCGGCTACCTGGGCCAGCCCGGTCTGACCGCGGACCGCTTCCTGCCGCACCCGTTCCGCGCGGGCGAACGCCTCTACCGCACCGGTGACCGGGGCCGCTGGTCGGCCGACGGCCGGGTGGAGTTCCTCGGGCGCGTGGACCACATGGTCAAGGTGCGCGGGTACCGGGTCGAACTCGGCGAGGTCGAGGCCGCCCTGCGCGACCTCCCCGGCCTGCGGGACTGCGTGGTCGTGACCCGCGCGAACACGACGGTCGGCGTCGACCTGGTGGCCTACCTGGTCGTGGACGGCACGACGCCGCTGACCGGCGAGGTGCGGGCGTGGCTGGAACGGCGGCTGCCGACGTACATGGTGCCGCGCCTGTTCGTGTTCCTCGACGAACTCCCGCTCACGGCGCGGGGCAAGGTCGACCGCCGCGCGCTGCCCGACCCGGACGAGTCGCGCCCGGAGGTGGCGCAGGAGTACGTGCCGCCGGTCGGCGCGGTCGAGGAGCTGCTGGCCGGGATCTGGTGCCGGGTCCTCGGCGTGGACCGGGTGGGCAGGCACGACAACTTCTTCGACCTGGGCGGCGACTCCATCCGCAGCATCCAGGTCCTCGGCGAGGTCAGGGACGCGGGGCTGACCGCGAGCCTGGCGGCCATGCTCGCGAACCCGACGCCCGCGGGTCTCGCCGCCGAACTGCTCGACGACGTGGACGCCGCGCCGCGGTCCGAGCCGTTCTCCGTGCTCGCCGACGAGGACAGGGCGCTGCTGCCGGACGGGCTGGAGGACGCCTACCCGATGGCGGAGCTCCAGGTCGGCATGGTCTACGAGATGGAGCGCGACCCCGAGCGCAAGCCGTACCACAACGTCCACACCCTGCGGCTGACCGGAGCGTTCGACGAGACCCGCTTCCGCGCCGCGCTCGCGCTGGTCACCGCGCGGCACCCCGTCCTGCGGACCTCGTTCGACATGAGCCGGTACGGCGTGCCGGTGCAGCTCGTGCACCCGTCGGCCGAGATCCCCCTCTCCGTCGTCGACCTGCGCGGGACGCCGGAGGACACCCGGCGCGCGACCGTGGACGAGCACCTGGCCGTCGAGCGGCGCACCTCCCTGGACGTCACCTCGGCACCGCTGTGCCGGATGGCCGTGCACGTGCTGTCCGACACCGCCTTCCAGTGGACCGTCACCGAGCACCACGCCGTCCTGGACGGCTGGAGCCTGACCTCCACCCTCGCCGAGATCAGCACGACCTACGACGACCTCCTCGCCGGGCACGACGTCCACCCCGTCCCGCTCCGCTCGTCCTACCGCGACTTCATCGCCGCCGAGCGCGCCGCCCTGGCCTCGGAGGAGAGCGGGCGGTACTGGCGCGAGCGCCTGGCGGGCACCGACGGGAGCCCGCTGCCCCGCTGGTCGGTGACGGCGGACGGCCTCGGGGACACCGTCGCGGGCGAGCGCCACGACCGCGACGAGGCACTGGGCCACGGCTCGCTCGTCACGGGGCTGCCCGCCGAGCTGCGCGCGGACGTCGAGGCGTTCGCCCGCCGGGCCGGGGTCCCGGTCAAGACGGTCCTGCTCGCCGCGCACCTGCGCGTGCTCTCCGCCGTCACCGGCGGCGGCGACGTGACCACCGGTCTGTCGTTCCACGGCCGCCTGGAGGAGGCGGACGGCGCGGAGGTGCGCGGTCTGTTCCTCAACACCCTGCCGTTCCGGGTCGCGCTCCCCGACGGGAGCTGGCAGGACCTCGCCCGCGCGGTCTTCGAGGCCGAGCGGGACGTCCTGCCGCACCGCCGCTACCCGATGGCCGCGCTCCAGCGCGAACTCGGCGGCACGTCCCTGTTCGACGTCGGCTTCGTCTACAACGACTTCCACCAGTTCGGCGGGCTCGCCGAGGGCGCCGGGTCGTGGCACCTCGACGCCGCCGACCAGGGGCCGTCCGGGTCCACCAGCACCAGCTTCCCGCTGCTCGTCTCGGTCAGCCGGGAGGCGGGCGCCGACGGGCTGCGCCTGGAGCTGGAGTACGACACCCGCCAGCTCACCCGCGAGCAGGCCGTCCTGCTGCGCGACTACCACCTGCGCGCGCTCCGCGCCATGACCGCCGACCCCTCCGCGCACCACCCGACGGCCGTGCTCGTCCCGAGCCGGGAGGCCCGGACGGTGGCGGCGTGGTCGCGGGCGGCGGTGGACGTGCCCGGCGCGACGACCGTGCACGAGCTGGTGGCGGCGGCGACCTCGGCCCGGCCCGACGCGGTGGCCCTGACCGGTGACGGCACCTCCCTGACCTACCGGGAGCTGACCGACCGCGCCGACCTGCTGGCGCACCGGCTGCGCCGCCTCGGCGTCGGCCCCGAGGTGTGCGTCGGCGTGTACCTGGAGCGGTCGTGGGAGACCGTGGTGGCGTGCCTGGCCGTGCTGCGCGCAGGCGGCGTGTACGTGCCGCTGGACACGGCGTTCCCCGCCGACCGCCTGGAGTTCATGCTCCGCGACGTCGGCGCCCCGCTGGTCGTCGTGCACGCGGCGACGGCCGCGTCCGTCCCCGGTGGACCGTGGGAGCTGGTCGACCTGGCGGACCCGGCGGAGGCCGGGGACGTCGAACTCCCGGCCGTCCAGCCGGACCACGGCTGCTACGTGATCTTCACGTCGGGGTCGACCGGTCGTCCGAAGGGGACGACGGTGACGCACCGCAACGTGGTGCGGCTCATCCGCGGGGTGCGCGAGCGCCTGCCGTTCGGGCAGGACGACGTGTGGACCCTGTTCCACAGCTTCGCCTTCGACTTCTCCGTCTGGGAGATGTGGGGCGCGCTGACCACCGGCGGCCGTCTCGTGGTCGTGCCGTACGCGGTCAGCCGGGACGTGG